>JAKSCP010000130.1 GCA_022360535.1 Pseudomonadales bacterium
AACGGGGATTCAGCCACGAAGACGCCTATGCAATCAGTCGCGCCCTGGCCGAGCATGGGGTAGTCACAGACTTCCGCAGCCCGGATATTCTGCGCCTGGGTTTCAGCCCCCTGTTTCTCAGCTATGGGGAGACTTGGCGAGCCGGTGCTATACTTGCTCGAATCCTTAAGGAAAAACTGTATTTAGAACAAAGGCTTAGCCCTAGAAACAAGGTGACCTAGCCAAATCTCGCCAATTGGCTCACAAAGCGGTAACGAAACCGTCCACAGGCGGTGCTTGAAACGCCAAATCAGTCTAAAATCCACATTACATGGGGTTTCACGCCAGTGGCATTGTGACTACGGCCGTCATCCCGTTAAACTCACTGCATACTTTTCTTCAAGGAAAAGCGGGTGGTTGAAGAAGCAAATCATGAGTAAGTCATGAAAGAACATTTGGACAAGGTGAAGTTTGCAGCGTCGAAGACGCTGACTCGCATGGTGATTCAGTCACTGGATGATGCGCGCGTGCAAATCGAGGCTCAGGCAATGCGCTTCGTTGGCGCCAAGCTGCCTCCGATTAAGGAAGAGTCACCCGGTATTGCCGAACGCTTCATGACCAATACCCACAACTACTTCGACGAACTCACCACCCTGGTGGTCAAAGACGAAGAGATCGAACCTGACAGCTATGACAATTTAAGTCTGGTGGACCATGACTACCTGGAGGCGATGATCGCCATGGAAGGCATGGTGAAACAGCTTCGCGACAAAGAAATTAAGGGCATGCGCAGTCTCCTGACCCGATTGGAGACCATGTTCCCAAACATACGCATCGATCAAACCAATAATCCCCTGGATCCAGAGCAAGTGGGCGATTGTTTCAACGAAGCAATCAAACCCCTTGGATTCAAGGCGCACTACCTACTGACCATTTACCGGGAATTTAACAAGACCGTTTTTGGCAAGTACGAAGAAATCATCGAAGAAGCCAATGACGTGCTGATTGATCTGGGCGTCTTGCCCGATCTCGATATCACAGCGGAAGAAAGAGCCAAGCGTAAAGCCAAACGCGAAGAAGCACGCGCGCAGTTGGCGGCCGAGCAAAAACTCAAGGAAGAGGAAGAAAAGGCCGAGTTGGAAGCACGCATGAAGCGCAAACCGGCCGCCCCCAAGCAGGCCGCAGCCGCACCAGCGGCAGCTCCTGCTGCGCCAGTGCAGACAGAACAAGCACAGGCTGAAATGTTCTCCATGATGCAAACCCTGGTACAAAGCATCGCACAAAACAATTCAGGCCCTGCCCTCTCCGCGACTGCTGGCGCTTCGGTCGCATCAGGCGAACTTGCCGCTGAACAGGAAGATTTGCGCAAGCAACAGCACAAACTCATGAGCATGCTCACTGACATTCAGTCTAATCTTTTGAGCAACCGTGGAAGTGGACTACCTGGCACCTCGATGAATGCAGACAAGGTTGCCAAGTCGATTAATGATTCCCTGATCGCTGAGCAATCCAGTGGTGAGTTGGGCGCGATCTCAGCGCAGTCCGGTGACGTCATCAATCTGGTGACTATGCTGTACGAAGCAATATGGAAAGACCCTGCTTTGCCCGTAGTCATGAAAGAACTCATTGGCCGCACACAAATATCCATCATGAAGGTCGCGCTCTCTGATACGGCTTTCTTCGATAACGAGAACCATCCCGGACGTGCCCTGCTCAATGAATTAGCTCACGCTGGAATTTCCTGGACTCAGACCGTCACGTTAGATGAAGACCCGGTCTATCAAAAGGTAAAGCAATTAGTCGAACGTTTGCTTGCCGAAACCGAACCCAGCAATGACTTTCTGCAAGGGCTGATTGATGAACTAAGAGCCGCACGCAGCCAGCAATTGGGCACCGATCTCAATCTTGAGAAGCGGGTACGGGAATCAGCCGACGTCAGCCAGAACATTGATGATGTTAATGCCTACGTCAAACAAAAAATTTACGAGCGGGTATTAAAAGGCTATCTGGATCCTTCGATCCGCAACCTGCTGGATACACACTTGCATCAGTTCCTGGTGAAGCTTGTTGTGAAGGAAGGACCCGAAGGCAAATCCTGGAAACCTGTGATGAGCACCATCGATGTTCTGTTATGGACGGTGCAGGCAGAAAAACAACGGGGCGACCGCGAGCGTTTCGAACGCATCAATCCACGCTTGATCGACAACCTGAGCAAGGCTTTGGAGATCGGAGGCGCATCCAAGACCAAGATCACGAAAATCATGCGCCAGTTAAAGCAGGTACAGGAATTTACCTTCCATCAGGCAGAAGCCGGTGTGAAACCGCCCTCAGCCGCTGCACCCAACACCATGGAAGACAAGATCTTGTTAGCAACAGCGAATCAGAAAGAAGTGGCCACCCTGCCCAGGGACGACGCCGACCTGCGCCGTATCGACAAGCTTCCCAGCGGTGCCTGGGTAGAGTTTCGCGGAACCGCCGGTCAGCGTGTTCGCTGCGCGCTGGCCTCCAAGATAGACAGCATAGATAAATTGTTTTTCGCCAATAGCGAAGGCAAGAAGATGATCGAAATTACCCGCATGCGTCTGGCCCATGAACTAAAAGCGGGTGGAGTGAAGATCATTAGCGAAGGATCGTTAGTGAATCGCGCCATGGAATCCGTCGTCACCAATCTCAAGAGCGATACCGGCAGCCAGAACCGTCGTCCTGCTCGCGCCACCGCCTAAACCCAACTCAAGCCTGAAAATCTGACTGCGCTGTGCTGACGCCATTGTGCAGGGCTTGCACCTGCTGATACAGAAACTGGGTCAAGGCTGTGCGTCCGCCCTGGGACTCCAACTCAGTCCAGGGAATGGGTCGGCCGATCTCAAGCCGCACAGATTGCCCAAACATTCTGAGTGCTTCGTGCACCAATAAAGCCATACGCAATGGCTCAGCGAGGTGAGAAGCCACGTGAAACTTTCGGCTATTACACCCGTGGAAATAGATGGGCACCACAGTGGCCTGCGCTTCACGAATAATCTTGGCCGCAAACGTGGTCCAGGGCGCGTCCTGCACCGAGCCGAAGCCAAATTTGTTGGCAGTAGACACCATACCTGAAGGAAAGATGAGTACAGGAATGTCCTGGGAAAGAAATTCCAAAGCCAATTGCTTGGACCGAATATTGGTTTTCTGCGCTTCGCGAGACTCTTCAAAATCTATCGGGAGGAAGTATGGTGCTAACTGCTTGTCTTGGCATAACAGGGAGTTGAGCAAAATCCGCAGATCACCACGCACCTTAAGCGCCAGGTCACACAACACCACCCCGTCCACAACACCAAATGGGTGGTTGGCTACAAACATCAACGGGCCGGTAGTAGGAATCTCATCCAGTCGCTGGCTGTCGAATTCAACCTGGATATTGGCCTCTGCCAGCGCTTCTGCGAAAAACGATTGAATATCGAAATTTTTTTCTTTGAGTCGATAGTAAACCGCTTCGATTTTGTTGCGACCAAAGAGCACTTCCAGCGAAGAAACCAGTTGCCGTTGTAACCAGGGGTCTTCGGGGTTCGTGTATGACAACCTTGGCGGTTCACGAAGATAGGATTGAAATTGAGGATCAATCTCAGCGATATTCATGAGGTAATCAATTTAAGTAAAAGATGTTTCAGAATAGTGACAATCCACATCCACACTCTTCACTATCGGATATCAACAATTCAGCCTTACGAGCTTTATAAAATGTCGAGTATCTGTTCTACGTGTTGCCCCAGCGGATAGCGTCCGGCAGTCCAACCCAAACGCACAACGACGATATCGCGAGATGGAATCACCATCACCGATTGTTGTCGATTGCCGTTGGCGTAATACATATCTTCAGGCAGGTTAGGATAACGATAATCGTCATTACCGGCATTCAACCACCACTGGTAACCATAGGCTTTGTCATTATCAGACTGATTAGGAGTCGTAGCACGCTCAACCCATTCTTCAGTAACGATACGTTGGCCATTGATTATGCCGCCATTCAACATCATGAGCCCCATGCGGGCCCAGTCGCGGGCAGAAGCATAAACATAAGAGCTACCCATGAACACGCCACTGGCATCTGTCTCATACACGGCATGTTGGAAACCCATAGGACGATAGATAGCTTCAACGAAATTGTCATAGGCAGCCTGGGGCCCACCCAGGGTATCAGTATAAAGACGAGCAAGAATATTGGCGGTTCCGGAGCTGTAGTTAAATCGGGTCCCCGGCTCTGCCGCCAAAGGCTTTTCCAGAACATAGTCTGATGAGGATGCCGCAGTGAACAACATGGCCGTGGCATCATCACCAGGAGCGTATTGTTCAGAAAAACGCAAACCATCTGTCATATTAAGCAGGTGTTCGATGCTGATGTCAGTGCGCTCATCAGCTTGCCACTGACTGAAACCTGGTTTCGCCTTCAGATCGATAATGCCACGCATTTCCAAATTGCCCAGCATGATGGCATTCAAGCTCTTGGCCATAGACCAGCCAAGCAACTGTGACCGGGGGGTCATATCCTGACCATAGGCTTCACCAACAATCTCTCCTTCGTGCACAACCAATAATGCGCGGGTGTTTAGCCCTGCCTCATTGTCTTCGCGCAACAGGCCTTCCAGGAGTGATTGTATTTCTGGCCTCGGCGCTGCAACTGTGTTGCCTGCCGGCCAGGCAGCATTGCTGGTCTGGGTTTGTTGCAAGACCATGGCGTGGCGCTGGTTGTAGCCGGCGTAATCAACCGAACAGCCCAGTCCGGGAATATAACTGGCAGTCTTGCGTTTGAGACCAAACAAAGAGGTGGTCACCGTCTTTGCTTCATCGTCATAGCTAATGCTCAATTGAGAAAGAATAGGATCGTATTGCACCAAATCATCAAAAGCCTGTTCCCGACTATTGCCGATCACGAATTCGGCGCTACACAACAACTTCGACCCGATTCCTGTAGCCACTCCAGGACCATAGATAATGAAGTTCGGAGGAATGCCCGCCAGGGACAAGCCCCCGACCACTACCACCAGGAACAACACCACACCTGCCACGGCTTTTTTAATCATCGACCGCATTACAACTTATGCCTCTAAGCCATTCAAGTCCGTCACTTAAACAAACCAAGCAAGCCAGTCACACCGGTTTTACTTTCGCATGTTCCAGCGGGCCGCCCCCGAGAAACAACAGAAAACCTAATGCACCAGCTCCAGCCGCCACCATGTAAGGCACAGTATATAAATTTGCACTGGCAGCATAGGCAATACCTAATAGCGCAGGGCCAATCGAAGTACCCAACGAAGTCATCAAGTTACTGACGGAAAAGATGCGGGCATAGTCCAATACACCGAATGCTTCAGCGATCAATAACGGTTGCAGCATGAGCAAGTTGCCAACTGATGAACCGAATAAGAACAATCCAACACACAATGTCAGCACACTGAATCCACCTGCAAGCAAACTCAGTGAGACCGCCTGCAGGACCATCATGCCAATAGCAAAAATTCTGATCGACATTCTGTCTACCAGCCAGCCACCGATTAGCCGACCGATGATGCTGGCCACTGGTAAGATGGCGACTGCGATTGCCGTCTCGGCGTCAGTGAGCTGTTCCCTCGCCAACCCATATTGATGCGCGATGCCACCCACCTGAGCCATCATCAGAAAAATATAGGCGAAACTGACACCCCAAAAGAATCGACCCCGCAGCGCTTGCTTAAAAGTGATCCCAGTCTCTTTCGTATCACCTGCCGCCGTGGTTTCATCAGTTTGATCATCCACCTGCCTGGGAGTCTCACCGTCAATCATCAAGCCCATCGACTCTGGATAGGGTCGCAATAGAAGCAGTGTTATGGGCACAACCCCGATAACGAAGATTAAACCCAACAAGGGAGCCGCGGTTGCGAAGCCAACCCTGTCTACCAAAAGCACACTCAATGGAGTAAGAATGACACCGCCCAAAGACAGGCCAGTGGATGCGATGGACAAGGCCATGGCCCTGCGCCGTTGAAACCAGCGGGTAACCAACGTGGTGGCAGGAATCAACCCCGAGGCTGAAAAGCCCATACCAAAAATGATATAGACCACATACAACTGCCAAAGACTTTCGATAAAGGGCAGTGCGCTAAGCGCCAGACCAGCTAGCACTGACCCTGCCGTAATGGATAACCTCGGGTCATAGTCGCGCACCCAGCGCGCCACCAGCAAGCCTGTCAATCCACCGCTGAGAAAGAAGATTGAAATTGCCGATGAAGCCGTTTGCACATCGAAGCTGGAATTTTCGGCCAGCGCATTGAGATAGATGGCGTGGTTATAGAAACTGAGCCCGCTGTTAAAGGTAAGCTGGACGAGTAGAGCAATAACAATTTTCCAGCCATAGTACATTGGCGGTTTAGCGCTGGCAGTCATTGTGTTCCACGGATCATGATCAATGCCACCACCTTTGGAAAACTGTGGCAGATCAAGTTAAGAGTAAATAAGAAAGACTACAGTGAGGCTTTCAAGCAGGCGCAAGCATAGCAGTGGAACATTCATGACTGAAAGACCTACACAACTGCGTCGCAGCCTTTCCACGTCACAAGTTGCGCTATATGGGTTGGGCAATATTCTCGGCGCCGGCATTTATGTATTAATTGGTGAGATTGCGGGAATCGCAGGAGGATTGGCCCCCTTTGCTTTTCTGCTTGCCGCTTCGGTCGCGGCATTGACTGCGTTTACCTTTGCCGAATTCTCATCCCGCTACCCAATGAGCGGCGGTGCCGCGCTATACGTCCACAGAGGATTCAATCGCCCCAAGCTGACCTTATTGGTTGGCATTCTCATGGTGACTACCGGGATCGTGTCATCCGCCACAATCACACGGGGTTTCGTTGGTTACCTGGACGTCTTCGTGGACCTTCCCCCTACTCTCACTATCGTGGTTCTGGT
>JAKSCP010000145.1 GCA_022360535.1 Pseudomonadales bacterium
ATTCTGATGTAAGAGTGGAGCGTGCTCCACTCTTATTACTCTCACAATACTTTATTTTGGTTCCCACAGTTCAATTGGGTTGCCTTCTGGATCATACACGCGGGCAAATCTGCCACTGGGGTAGTCTGCCGAGTCGACTTCCACCTCGATATCAGCATTTTGCAGCTGCGCTACCATGGCATCCAGATTACTGACGCGCAGATTGATCATCCACATTTGTGAGTCCCTGCCGAAATAGTCCGTGTCCCGTGAAAACGGCGCGAAGACTGTCGGTCCAGCCTCCTGAGTCCAGGGCTCGTCGTCATAGTTGTCGGGCACCAGATCGATGCCGAGATTTTTAGCATACCATTCGGCCAGCTCTCTCGGGTTCTCTGACCTGAAGAAGAAGCCGCCTATTCCTGTTACCCGTTCCATCGCAATTCTCCTGTTGTTGACTAGCCGGATGTGATAAGCCTGATTAGGGAACTCTTTGCGCAAGTTGAAGATGGAAACGGGCAGTTCAACTAGCGACTAATTCGCCGAGCCTGGAGCCTGGGCGAAGGTGAAGTATTACCGTATACGTCAGATAAAAGACGATCTAGTTTCGATTAACCATATAACTTCTTATAGGTTTGTACGAAATAACGCATTTCATCTGGCTTCGCCATGCTTACCCTTGCCCAATTTCGAAAGGGTGGGAAGGGTCTGCCGATGGCAATGTTCTCTTCTCTGAATCTTGCTTGTACTTCCGCTATGTCGTGCCCGGTTTCAATAAACGAGAAGTTGCCGTTTGATTTCACGTGATTGATGCCGGCTTCCCGCAAGTAGCTTTCCACTATATCAAGTGATTCTCGTGTGGTTCGAAGTACAAATTTCGAATGTTCGTCATCTTTGTAGCTGGCATAGGCGGCGCGCATACCGATGATGTTCAATTGGCCAGTGAGTTTGTTGTTGATCTCTGCGGCCAGGTCGGGATGCGAGTAGGCAAACCCGACTCTCAGACCGGCAAGTCCATGAATTTTCGAAGCAGTTCGGGTGAGGATGATGTTACGCCGACCCTCACGTATCAGTCCCATCATCGTGCTGTAATCAGGATTGTCTACGAATTCATGATAGGCCTCGTCGATGAAGACCAGGCGATCTCTGGAAACGTCGAGTATGAAATCCCTTAGTGCGTTTTTCTCGATGATGGAAGGGATAGGGTTGTTCGGATTACAGAGATAAACCAGCTTGGTATCAGATCGAATTGCACTGGCCATCGCATCCAGATCTGTTTGCATGTCGCTGGTAACCGGTACGCGTATCACCTTGGTGCCGGCATTCTCCGCGTAGCGGGGCAGGTCTTCGAAGGTCGGATCGGGCACCACTATAGAGCCCTCTTGCATACTGGCCAAAAGACCACCCATCTTGAGTAGCTCACCGGATCCGGAACCGATGCTGATGTGCTCGGGGCCAACGTCTTGTTGTTCGGACATGAGCTGCTTCATGTCATTGGTCAGTCCAGAATAGAGGCTGGCCTCTTCAATGGCAGCATAGATGGCGCGTAAGGCAACGCGTGAGGGTCCCCAGGGATTCTCGTTCGCGTTCATGCGAATCATCTTGTCTGGCCTGGGAATAGATGCTTGCGCGAAGGCACTTTTCATCAGATTGATTGGCGTGCCTGGTATGCCTTGTACGGCGTTCGCTGCCAGCAAGGTGGAACTACCCAACAGGAAATTTCTTCTACTAATTCTTGATTTCACGATTGCGCACCTCATGCTTCATTGAGCATTTCATAGTGGAGTGTTGCTTCGACTGCCTGGCTAATCCGGACAGCCAAAGCTCGAAGACACTGGATTCCTGAAAATTAGCATATTGCCGAGAAATTGGTAGCTGTGTTTCCCTGCCAGGGTTAGCGCGCGTTAGCCTGGGTAATCGCTGTCAGAAACACGTTCTTGGCAGTTCGCAGCAGCACCGGAATGTCAGCCCATTCATCCGCGAAGCCCCTTCTGCCGCCACGTTCACTGGAGATACCGATAGCGAGAGTGCCACCGGCGATGGCAACATTGAGGTTGGCTGAACCTGCATTGGATAGATTGGGTGTGTTACCAAGGTATTCCGAGATCGCCAAAGAGTCCTGCACCAGGTTGCTCTCAAGAGCTCCTGGTATTTGACCCGGAGGTGTCTGCGACACGGGTTCCATTTCAAAACGAATGCCCAGTTCATTGGTTACAGCCGTCAGGATTTCTCGGGTCTGCATTTCCATGCTTTCAATGTGCTCGGGGTCCAATGAGCGGACATCCAGTGAGAACCAGCCGGTTTCAGGTTTGTGATTGAATACGGCGCCGCTGTTGAGAATGGCAACATTCAATCGCGTGCGACGATCTTCATACAATTGAGGGTCGCGAATCTGCAGAATTCTATCCACTGCGCGAGCGATACCCTGATTAACATTGGGGAGTCCACCGCGCAGAGTGTGTCCAGGCGGTCCAAAGCCATTGACCCGCCACCAGTGAATGCCGAGTGCGCCGTAACTGATGCCGTTGCCTTCACCTAACACGTCCACGAAGGCGATGGCTTTCTCTCGGTATTCCTCATATAAAGCCCGCATCCCTTTCAGTCCGGTTTCCTCCTGGGCCACCGCGGCAAAAACGATATCGTGTTCAGGTTGGAGATTTTGGGAGACTAAGGCACGAGCCGCCGATATCAGGGCGATGCTGGTGAGAGAGGTATTGGTGCCAGGACCAACCACGCGATCACCTTCTACCCGCGGGGGACCCGAGGCCGCACGTTGATGTTCTGCGACTGTTGCCAGATCGTCCAACGTAGCAACAAAAATGAGGGCCTTGCCGGAGCTTCCAGGAATTCTCCCTATTGCGTTTGGGCTGTCGGTGATGTGAACATCTTGTAATCCCGCCTGCCGCATCAGGTTAGCCACTGCATTGGCTCGCTCATGCTCCTGTCCGGAAGGAGAGATAATGCCACCGATTTGCGCGAGTTGGTTTGCAGCAAGCTCCTGGGAATCATCAATAAGGGCAAGTCCTTCCTGAACTCTCGCGTCATCCAATGCCTCAGCGAGAGGGCGCTGTGCCAGTGAAGCACTGGAAAGTCCTATCAAGACCAATACCAGTAAAAACTTATGTTTGACCATCACGGGTGAGATTCCTTGAGAGCAACGCGGGAATTAAAATCAAACAATAACACTTTCCAATTGCTGGTGTGGACAAAACCTGAAGTGGCGGATACTTTCTCTTTATTCCCTACCAGTCTGATGGAGTGCAAATGAAAGTCTCAGAAGAAGACAAAGTTGGTTCTATCAATCAATCCAGGCGACGTTTAATGACGACCTCGGCAGCGCTAGTTGCGGGAGGTCTTACCGGATGCAACGCGGGTGTCGCCAGCAGTGTGAACCGGGCTCCAGGTGAGCCGTCGACCGCGGTGCTTCCAGATTTCAATGCTGAACGCTGCACTGATCAGCTTACTTCGATAGTCGGTCCGGAGGAGCAACGCTTCGCTGCCTGGAACGAAACACTTCGCGCGTCAGCGGCTGGTCGGGAATCCGCTTTTGTCGATCTCAACGCCGTCGACTACAACATGAAGTTAGTCGGTAAGAGGTTAGGCTCCCGGATTGGATTGCGCCTGTGCGCCAAGAGCCTGCCCAGCCTGGAGCTTCTCGAGTACATGATGCTTGCCGCATGCACGAACCGAATTATGGCTTTTTCTGAGGGCATGGTGCGGGATCTGTTATTGCGTTTTGGTAGTGGTGTGGACATTTTGTTGGGTCGACCCGCCACGGTAGACGCGCTTAACCGAACCTTCGTAACGCTTGATGAGCTTGGTGGCAGTGCGCCGAATCCAAGCGGTTCTGTTCGATGGTTGGTAGATACTCCAAGGCGCATGCAAGAGTTCGCCGAATTCGCAGCGAATCGACACACAAGAATTAATGTGTCGGTCGAGATCGACGTGGGACTTCGACGAGGAGGTGCGCGTAACTCAGAGCAACTTCTCGCTATGTTAAAAACAATAGACGAGTCTCCTTATCTTCAATTCACCGGATTTATGGGCTATGAGGGCCATGTGCCCTTTGTGCCTTTGGAAAGAAGCACCCCAGCAGCAGAGTTTGCAGCGGTGCAAAGCCGTTACGCAGAATTCGTGCGTGAGGGGAAAGGCGCGTACCCAGAACTGTTTGAACAGCCACTTGTTTACAACAGTGGTGGCAGTCGTACTTATCATTTGTATACGGATGACCTTGACTCGCCGGTCAATGAGGTGGCCATGGGTTCGGCGTTTTTCTATCCAAGCAATTTTCACAATTTACCTGACTCGGAATTACGTACGGCGACGTTCTTTGCGACTCCGGTACTGAAGCGATTAGATCCCGCGGAAACCTATCCCGATCCGGATTTGTTGCCGGACCTTGCTGCGGAGAACTCCGATTACGAAGTATGGTTCACCATGGTGTCGGGTGGGTTTCCTGGTTCTCAACACTACCCAAAAGGTCTGGTAACTACCCCCACTTCCTCGAGTGATCCGAGTCGAATTGTGAACATGATGCCCAATCAGGGCAGATGGATGGGTTCACGTGAGGTGCCGTTAGAAGAGGGCGACTTCATCTTCTATCAACCCTGGGAAGCTGATGCTGTGCGCTGGCTTGCTTATCTGGATGTGTTTCGGGGCGAGCAACTGGTAGATCAATGGCCGACATTTCAGCCTGGAATTCAACTTTCCTCTTAACCGGGGCTGGGTACACAGTCCCGTCTTCCGATTTAATTGGATGGCAATAGCACCTCTACCTGTAGTTGCGTCCGCTCAGTTCTGATCAGATCTAGCTAGGTTAGAAACTGTATATACATACAACTGTATAGATATATAAATGTATATATGTACAGATAGACTTGCCTGGCCCGTCTTAAGAAAAGTGTCTGAAAGCCACGGTTTTCGGGGCTTTCTACGATTTTCCCTATCCCCCATAGCAGTTGTTTTCCAGCTGTGGTGTGATATGGGTGATAGAAAATAAGTATCAATAATCGCAAAAAATGTAATATCACTTATCATTCAAGAATGGCTAGACTGCCCCCTTGTTTTCGTTGGCTCAAAAATTGGGTTTGCTTCGAGCCATTAGCAAGTTCGAGAAGGCGAGGGATGAAAAAAGTTATATCCGGCACCCTTAAGTTTCGATCCGCTCCTTTCCAGGAGCGCAAGAAGCTGTTCGATGAGCTCGCGAATGGACAAAGCCCGGAAGTCATGTTTGTGACTAGTGCGGATTCACGCATCGACCCGAATCTTGTGACCCAGTCAGAACCGGGTGATTTGTTCATTGTACGTAACGCCGGAAATATTGTTCCTGCGCATACTGGTGTACCGGACGGTATTGCCGCTTCCATTGAATTCGGTGTGGCGGCCCTTGGTGTCAAGCACATTGTAGTTTGTGGACATACTGATTGCGGTGCCATGAAAGGGGCTATCAATCCTGGAGTGTTTAGAGATATGCCCCACACACAAGACTGGCTTGAGAATTCTCGAGCAGCAATAGAAACAGTGCGGGCGAAGTATGGCAAGGCCACGATGCAGGAGTTGGACAAAATAATCGAAGAGAACGTGTTGCTACAACTGCAGCACTTGAAATCCTACCCGGCACTGGCTGCAGGATTGGCAACGGGCAGTTTAGATTTACATGGGTGGGTGTACGACATCGAACACGGCACAGTGCGTGCTTTCGATGAAGCAACAGGCGAATTTGTCGACATCGCGGAACGCTACGCAGATATCGTTGCTGGGTCCAGCGAGGCAGCCTGACAAGAGAGCGGAATAGGTGAGGGACAGCTTGGGTTCACGTTGCGGTTAAACGAGAGGTTGAAGGCTGATCCGATTTGAATTTAATGAAGGTTCAGTGAGGAATAACTGACATGTTCGATAACATCAAGAACGATTTACCAGCAAGTATCGTCGTATTTTTTGTGGCGATTCCGTTGTGTCTAGGCATCGCCCTTGCGAGCGGCGCCCCTCTCATATCCGGCCTTATTGCTGGAATTATCGGCGGCATTGTTGTCGGCATATTGAGTGGTTCACAGGTCGGTGTTTCCGGTCCTGCAGCGGGCTTGGCTGCCATTGTGTTGGTAGCCATTACCAATCTTGGCGGATTTGAAGTCTTTCTCGTCTCTGTAGTTCTAGCGGGTGTAATTCAGCTGGTTCTAGGGTTTCTGCGAGCAGGGATTATCGGTTACTACTTTCCGTCGTCAGTCATTAAGGGCATGTTAACGGGTATCGGTATTATCATTATCCTGAAACAGATTCCTCACTTCTTCGGATACGACAGCGATCCGGAAGGCGACTTTGCGTTTTTCCAAGTCGATGGCCAAACGACTTTTTCCGCAATACTCAATACATTTGAGAATATCAGTATTGGGGCTACCACCGTCGCCCTGATCGCCATGGCTATCTTGTTGCTTTGGGAAATCGTGCTGACCAAGAAAGCCAAGATATTTCAGCTTATTCAGGGTCCGCTCATCGCGGTGGTGGTTGGTATATCCTTCTACCTGGTCACAAGGGGTGGCGGTACGTTCGCGATTTCACCGGATCACTTGGTGAATGTGCCGGTTGCCGATAGCTTCTCATCGTTTTTTGGTCAGCTAATTCGACCTGACTTTTCGGCCATAACCAATCCACAGGTGTGGTTGGTTGCAGTAACTCTTGCCATCGTCGCGAGTCTGGAAACACTGTTATGCGTCGAAGCCACTGACAAGCTTGATCCGCAAAAGCGGGTTACCCCAACTAACCGAGAACTACTTGCCCAAGGGTCGGGCAATATTCTCTCGGGACTGATTGGTGGACTGCCGGTTACCCAGGTAATTGTTCGCAGTTCAGCCAATATCCAGTCAGGGGTACGTACCAAAACCTCAGCAATTCTCCATGGCGTATTTTTGCTGGTCTTCGTGATGCTGGTACCGGGTCTCTTGAACTTGATTCCACTGTCTGTGTTGGCAGCGATATTGTTCGTAGTAGGTTACAAGCTGGCTAAGCCCCAATTGTTTACCCAGATGTATAGCCTTGGTTGGGAGCAGTTCGTTCCGTTTATGGTGACGGTCCTTGGTATTGTATTTACCGATCTGTTGTTAGGTATTGGCATGGGCCTTGCGGTGAGTGTGGTCGTGATCCTGATCAACAACTACCAGAACTCTCACTTTCTGCATAAAGAGGAAGAAGAAGGAACGTCCAATGTGGTCAAGATGACCCTGGCGGAAGAAGTCACTTTCTTCAATAAAGCGGCTATTCTCAGTGAATTGGACAGT
This sequence comes from Pseudomonadales bacterium, assembly GCA_022360535.1. GTDB lineage: Bacteria > Pseudomonadota > Gammaproteobacteria > Pseudomonadales > Pseudohongiellaceae > UBA9145. Next base: position 7,248 of record JAKSCP010000145.1, read on the forward strand.
CTGCCTGAAGGTTCTTATCTGGTACTGGATGTGACCAATACGCGTTATCTCGATCATGACGTCATCGAAATACTCGACGACTTCTCGGAGAAAGCCAGGTTGCGGAACATCAATATCAAGCTAGTGTGTGAAGATCGTTCGGTTGAGAATCCGCCCAACTATCTAGAGTTCTTCAGGCTTTCCTGGTAGAGGAAGTTTGCTTGAGCCTGTCAGGAACAGGGAACATATGGGAGGTTCGCCTCCCATCTCCCATCAGCAGGTTGCGGGTTAGTTCCAGATCAGTCTAAATCAAAACGTTCTCTCAGGAAGCGGGCGACACCGTCTTCGTCGTGATGGCCGACGATGCCGGTTGCCTGCTCTTTCAATTCCGGGTCAGCGTTCTCTGGGGCGTAGGATTCCTCAGCAACTTCAAACATGCTCAGATCATTCTTGCCGTCGCCGAATACAATGATTTCTTCATACCCCAAGTCATCACGCAAGGTTGAAACAGCGTCTCCTTTGCTGCCGCTACTGTGATGGATGTCCAGCCACCGCAGGCTTTTGTCCTGAATAGCCTGGCCTGTGTAAGCAACTAAATCTTCCTCCTCGGCAATCAGGTCAATTACTGACTGGACAGCGTCTGCCGGCCCCATTCCGCTGAGGTTGATGACATGCGCCGTGTCAGACATGGCGCGTAGAGGCTCTAGGGGTAAATGCCTTTCATCTTCCAATAGCTGGGCCAGTTTGGCTTCCTCCTCTGTCTTTAGAGGGCCGTGGTGCACAGAGTGGTGTCCATTTGCTTCCAATGTAAAAACGAAAGGTGTGATTTCCTGCAGAGTCATGGCTGTTATCACATGCCACACTTCTTGCTGAGTAAGGAGATGGCTGTGACTATAGTTCTGCCGCTCGGGGCACCAGATAATTGCCCCGTTCTTCAGAACATGGGGCAGGGCAAATTGGTGGTCTCTTATGGGCCCCAATGCAGCCTGTAAGGTACGACCTGTCGCCACGGTATAGTGAATGCCTGAATTCCGCAGCAGAGCTAGCGTCTCTCCAGTAAACCGGGACAATTCTGATTTGGCATTCAGCAAAGTCCCGTCCATGTCAAATACGACTAGTTTCATTGGTAATCAATTAATGGGTTTAGATTCCTGCCAGAGCCTGCTCGATATCGTTGATTATGTCATCTATGTGTTCGATCCCAACACAGAGTCGCATGGTTTCAGGTGTTACTCCCGCTTGCAGTTGTTCTTCTTCGGTCAATTGCCGGTGAGTCGTGGAAGCAGGATGACAGGCGAGCGTTTTCGCATCGCCGATATTTACCAGACGCTTAATCATCTTTAGTGCATCATAGAACTTAACACCGGCATCGTATCCGCCTTTGACACCAAAAGTGAGCAGGGATGCGGGAATGCCATTACAGTATTTTTTCGCTAGCTGATGATTAGTATCCGACTCTAGTCCACCAAAACTTACCCACTCAACCTTGTTGTGATCATGGAGGTACTTTGCTACCGCTAACGCATTCTCGCAATGTCGCTCCATGCGCAAACCAAGTGTTTCCAGCCCTTGCATGAGCAGGAAGGCATTCAACGGTGATAACGCTGAGCCGGTATTACGAAGTGGTACGGTACGTGCTCTGCCGATAAACGCAGCTTCTGCAAAGGCTTCTGTATACACCACGCCATGATACGAAGGTTCAGGCTGATTCAATTCGGCATAACGTTCGGCGTGTTTCGCCCATGGGAATTTGCCAGAATCGACGATGATGCCGCCGATGGAGGTGCCATGCCCCCCAATATATTTAGTCATAGAATGTACGACAATGTCTGCGCCGAATTCTATAGGGTTACAAAGGGCAGGGGTTGCCACTGTATTATCAACGATCACCGCGACCCCGTGCTTGTGCGCTGCAGCGCATACCGGTTCCAAATCAATAATATTGCCAGCAGGATTGCCGATGGTTTCGCAATAGACTGCTTTGGTGTTTTCATCGATTAGTTTTTCAAGCGCTGCTGCTGAATCATCTTCTGCAAATCGCACCTCTATGCCCTGGCTGGGAAGCATGTGGGCAAAGAGGGTATAGGTACCACCATAGAGTTGCGGAGTGGAGACAATGTTATCTCCTGCTTTGGCCAGAGTGAGTATCGAATAGTTGATGGCAGCCATGCCCGATGCCACAGCCAACGCCGCTAAACCACCCTCCATCGCCGCAACACGTTGTTCCAGCACGTCATTGGTCGGATTCATGATGCGGCTGTAGATATTTCCCGGCACAGCGAGATTGAAAAGATCAGCACCATGCTGTGCATCATCGAATTCATAGGCAACGGTTTGAAATATGGGTACCGCGACAGACTTGGTCGTTGCGTCGGATTCATAACCGCCATGAATTGCGAGGGTTTCTTTCTTCATTGTTGCAAGTCTCCTACTACGACTGGTGTTTACTTGTTTGAGGGGCGAAACGGAGCGCGTAGTGTATACCGATACCGGGATGCTGAGTACCGCAGGAAAGTGAAATTCGTAAGGGGTGAGGACGGCAATAAAAAAGGAAGAGTTTTGGTGGCGCCGAGAGGCGGTCAGACTCTAAATCCAGGGCAGATAGAGTCGGCCTTGTTTATTAGAGCCGCACTATAGTCTGAACATAGAAATAGTGGCTATCACCTTTGTCTACCAGGTCCATATAAGAACCTGCGCTGAGCCAGGTGTAACCACCATCGATGGTTAGCTTGTTCTGCATCAGGTGCCAGCGCACTCGAGTTTCCAGCTGTGTGCCAACATGATCTTCACCAAGGTTGCCAGGGTGGCGGTAGCGGGTGGTGCGCCATCCTTGTGCTTCTTCTGCCAGTGCGTAGTCCTGTACCCTGATGTAAGCGTCCACATTGCTGGCTGGTTGCAGGTTTACCATCAGCCCTGGCGTGTTGATGTTAAATCGCTGAAAGGCGCGATGGAGTCCAGTAGGACCAAAATCAGGGCGAGGAACACCGTAAAAATGATCGAAATTGTTAGACTCATTGTCTAAAGGGTCCTCATCACCGCTGGCATAGTGATAGAGAAAGCTAAGCCGTGGTTGCCAGGCTGCTTCGAAGCTGTAGCCAAGATTCAGGTGAAAGTACGCAGCTTTGTGATCCCGCGGAGGTGACACAGCATCAAGTGCCGGTGCGTCGCCGAATTGGTACAAAGCCTCCACCTCATAACTCCAACTGGAAAGAGCCGGACTTCGATAGAATCTTGCTCCGGTACCGATAACATCGAAGCGTTGGTTGGCAG
>JAKSCP010000327.1 GCA_022360535.1 Pseudomonadales bacterium
CTCTGGCCAATCGCAACCATCTACTCCGTGGATTTGTCATGAACGAAACTGCCGACGACCTGGATTGTCCCGGCGGCAAGATAATACCCAGTGAATACGAACGAGAGCGCTTCGATCTTGGGTACAGCTATCGCAATGGTGACCATGAAATCAGCTTTGATGTGGCACGCAACAACACGGGCGATGCGGGTACGCCGGCGCTGCCCATGGACATACTTTCCATTGACAGCGATCTATTTCGTTCCCGATACAATTACACCGGTGTGAATTTCAATGTAACCGCTGAATTTTTTGGTAGCGACAATGAGCACTGGATGACCAACTTTCATCTGCGTCGTCCACCGCAAGACAATATGATGTCTCCCGGCACTATGCGTCATCGTCAGACCTACGCGGCCAGCGAGAATCTTGGCTTTACCGTCAAGCTTGAGCAGTATGCGGACAATGGCACCTGGCTCTACGGGATCGATGGACACTTCACTGATCACGATGCAACAGTTACCAACCCTAATGCGGCACCGTTTTATCTGGTGAACTTTAACGGCGCGACCCGGGATGTGTTGGGTTTGTTTATTGAAAGAAGCCTGTCGATCAGCGACTCGGTCGGTCTGGATTTGGGTGCTCGCTATAACCAGGTGAGCATGAATGCCGGCCCGGTGGGCTCAAATCTCAACCCCATGAACATGACCATGGGTATGCCCGTTATGATGAACAACATGTCTGCAAACCTGGCGGCTCAATTCAATGGGGCTGACCGCGATCAAACTGACAACAATGTGGATTGGTTTGCCCGCTTTAGTGTGGAAACCGACAATGATTTGATCTGGTATGTGGGTGCAGCACGCAAGACCCGGTCCGCCGCATATCAGGAACGCTATCTGTGGACCCCCATGGAATCGACCGGCGGCATGGCGGATGGCAAAACCTATGTGGGCAATGTCAACCTGGACCCGGAAGTTGCTCACGAACTCGAACTGGGTTTTGACTGGGAAGGACAAACATTCTCTCTCTACCCACGTGTGTTCTATAAGGACGTGAGCGATTTCATTCAGGGCACCCCGTCGACCAATATGATGGTCAATCAGTTCGCCACGATGATGAGCAATATGGGGATGGGCGCTCCCGATCCACTGCAGTTCAACAACACCGATGCGACTTTTTATGGCTTCGATGTGGAAGCAGAGTTTGAGCTGAGTGATCGATTGGCTCTCCGCGCCATAGCCAACGTGGTTAGAGGCGAGCGCGACGATATCGATGACGATCTGTATCGGATATCGCCAGACAATCTGTTACTCGCTCTGGATTACCGTCGCGATAACTGGATGGTGTCTCTTGAAGGTATCACCTACGCCGATCAGGATCGTATTTCCGTGACCAACCTGGAGCAGACAACTGACGGCTATTCACTGTTGAATTTGTCTGCACTGATCGATTTCGGTATGGGTGCAGAACTAAGAGTTGGGGTAGAGAATTTGTTAGACGAAGACTACCTCGACCATCTCGCTGCTTACAATCGCGCGTTTAATCCCGACATCGCCATGCGCACTCGAATGCCTGGGCTGGGTCGTAATGTTTACGGCCGCTTAATGTGGTACTTCTAACAAACAGGATCAGAGCAAAAATACGGTAGTTGTTGATGCAATTCTGATCGACCCAAAGCACCCTTTGTAACACACTTCGTTTTCACGATTGTAGCTCAACGATTCGACTAATTAGCAGCCATGGCGCCCTATTCGAACCGGATAGAATCGATAGGATTCGACACCGACGCCCGTAGTGACTGATAGGTGACACTTGCGAACGCGACAGCCAGGGTGGCGATTCCTGCTAGCAGAAAACTACCTGGGCCGATCTCAATCCGATAAGCGAAACCGTCCAGCCATAGATCCATCGCGAAATACACCAAGGGAATAGCCAATAAGAAGGCAAGCACTACCAGCCCGACAAACTCCTTTGACAATAGACGGAGAATGCCTGTTGCAGTTGCTCCCAGTACCTTTCGCACGCCAATTTCCTTTCTTCGCTGCGCGATTGTGAAGGTAGCCAGCCCAAACAATCCAGTACAGGCAATTAGCACTGCCAAACTGGCGAAGAAGCTAAAGAGTTCACCGAGTTGGGCTTCTGTGGCGTATTGCCGATCAAACTCTTCATCGAGGAAATGGATCAGGAACGGCCGATGGGGTGCTGTTGTTTGCCAGAGCTGATTCAGCTCAGTAATCGTTCGATTTAAGTCATCAGTATCTAGCCGCAATACCAGCATTTGGGTTGCGAGGGGCGATAAGCTCAAGGTTAGAGGTTCTACCTCACTTTGTAAGGAGACGAAGTTGAAATCATCGACAACACCAATGATCTGACCTTCGCGCCCCCATTGGGAAAATCGTTTACCGATGACATCGGCAGGATTCAGGTAGCCCAGTTCCCTTGCCGCGGCCTCGTTGATGATCAGGGCTTCCATTAAATCTGTGGAAAAGTCCCGTCTATAAGCGCGCCCTGCGACCATTTCTATCTCAAAATGGGGAATAAAGTCGTAGTCTACTTCAAAGACATTGAAGGAGTAGTCCTGCATTTGTCCAAAGGCGTTTTCAATGGTTCCACCCGCCCTCGGAAAAAACGAACCTGGCACACTACGCGGCGCAGTCACACTACCAACTGCGGGATGGTTTAAGAAAGTCTGTTTTACACTGTCAATCTGATCTCGCACAATGGCATCACCGCCGAAATCCAGAACCAGCATTCGTTCCTGATTGAAACCTAACTCTTGAATACGCATATGGGATAACTGGGAAAAGACAATGTGCGTGCAGGCAATCAGCATGACAGACACTCCAAACTGGAACACGATGAGGCTCTCTCTCAATCGCTTACCACCCATCAGATTCTTGAACAGTCCGCGATGAATAACCTCCGGCCTGAAGCTCGATAGGACTAAAGCAGGATATAAGCCTCCCATAAAGCCCACTGCCGCTACCATACCAAGGCTTGTCAGTATCAATTCGGGATTGAATAAGGCTGCAACTGCCAGGTTTTTATCTGTTAATGCGTTGAAGAGCGGTAACGCAATCTGGGCCACATAATAGGCAACGATCATTGAGATCAGAGCAAGGATCTTAAACTCCACCAGGAAAAGTTTCATGATGCTGGTACGCTGCGCACCCACATATTTGCGTATTCCGACTTCCTTCGCTCTATGCACCGCACGAGCTGTAGCCAGATTCATGAAATTGACGCAGGCAATAATAAGAATGAAGACGGCAATAATAGAAAATATCAATAGATTGATAGCGTTTCCGCGAGGGCCAGCTGCAAATCCACTTACCGGGCTAAGGTAGACGTCATCCAGCGCCTCAAACTGCACGTGATAACTCAGATTTCCATCGGTTCTGAGTTGATCATTTCGGCGAGTCGCAAAATCCGACATCTTGGACCGCAGGTCCTCGATGGAAGCACCTTCCTGCAGCATGACGTAGGTAAAAAAGTCTGAATAGCCCCACGATGTGAATACCGACTCGAGCTGCCAGTTCTGTTCCGCAGTGGACATTGAGATCAATATGTCGAACGCGATGTGAGAGTTTTGTGGCACATCAGCCATGACACCGGTCACCTCAACCGGTAGATCATTATTTAAGATAAGAGACCGGCCTAACACATCATGGCTACCAAAATACCGGAGAGCAGCGGTTTCAGACAGAACAATACTCTGAGGACTTACCAGCGCAGTGGCCGGATCTCCCTGAAGTAAGGAAAAACTGAAAACCTCGAAGATTTCCGGATCGGCGTAGAAATACTCTTCTTCCTGATAACTCTGATCTTCATTCGTCAGCAGAATCGTATGCCGCCCTGACATTCTCACCATGTGGGAAATTTCCGGGTTGTCTTCGAGAAGTGCTGGCCCAACAACAGCTGATCCCCAGGCAGTGAATCCGCTTAACTCGGGCGGAGGCAGGTCCTGGCCCCGCTGATAACTGGTGATAACCCGGTAGACTCGCTCCTGATTCTGGTGAAAGCTATCGAAGCTCAGTTCGTCGAAGACATAAAGGCCAATAAGCAGGCAGCAGGTCATGGCCGCAGAGAGACTGAAAATATTGATAAGGCTGTAAGTCCAATATCGCCTTAGGCTGCGAAGGGAAATTTTTATGTCGTTAGCAAGCATCGTTCTAAAGGCTCCCAAACCGGAGGCTATTGTCATATCAATGACCTACTGTCGCAAGGATCATGCCAGTACGGATTCACAAGTAGAACCCTGGGCTAGGGTCTGGGTATCGCATGGATGTACCAATCTGAAACAGAAATTTGTTTCAGATTGGCACAAGGTTTAAGGTCAAATGGGAATAGCGTTCTTAACTTTTTAGAATACGCTGATTCAGCTGTTACAACTCACCGTTCTAGCTGGAGAATTGGTTAACACGTCTACTGAAAGTCCTTGTGTCGTTGGCTCGAATCCAACTCCCCTACCTTACTGCCACTATAATAGACGCGCAGATTGCTTAACTGCCTAAGGAAACCTGTTGCAGGACCCGAACAAAACCTCACTCGGTGCGTTGGCAGCTTAGATACTTAAGAATGTCTGTTGCTAGAGTTAGTCGAAGATCTCCAATGCTAGCAGAGAGAATTTTCTGCCAATTGACATAGCTTTTGCTCCACTTATACTCAAAAGTCCATCCAAAAACGCGTCGAGGTGTCCCATGTCTTTTCGCAATCCAATCGTATCCATAGCCGCTCTGCTTGCACTCGCTTCTATCGTTGTGCCACTGCAATCCGTTGCACAGAACTCCACGAATCCGTATGCAATTGTCGAAGGATGGGCGAAGTTGCCAGGTGGAAGGGTCATGGGCGCGGTCGGCAAAGCGAAGGTAGACCCCGACGGGCGTCATATCTGGGCCGTTATCCGTTGCGATGCCGGACCTGATCATTTCGGTTCGGAGTGCGTTGATTCAGACCTGGACCCAGTTTTGAAGTTCGATCCCGACGGCAACGTGGTCGAGTCATTCGGTAGCGGAATGTTTATCTGGCCCCATGGAATTGATGTTGACGCTGACGGTAACGTCTGGGTGACAGACTCCGTGAGTGACAATAATATTCCCGCGGGCGACGATCGCGGCCACCACGTCATCAAGTTTAGTCCAACGGGCGACGTACTTATGACACTTGGCACGCCCGGAGAATCGGGAGATGGCCCGAACCACTTCACCTCCCCGAGTGATGTGGCAATCGCATCTAACGGCGACATATTCATAGCGGACGGCCACAACGCGAACGGAAACAACCGAGTGGTAAAGTACAACAGCCGTGGCGAATTCCTCATGACCTGGGGAGAGACTGGCTACGCCCCAGGACAGTTCCGCGCCCTACACGCTATCGCCATTGATCCTGATGGCCGAGTGTTCGTGGGAGATCGCAGCAACAGTCGGATTCAAATCTTCGACCAGGAAGGCAACCACTCTGCCACCTGGACTCAGTTCGGTCGGCCAAGCGGAATCGCCTTTGACAACGAGGGACGGATTTACGTCGCGGACTCCGAGTCGGACAACGTACAAAACCCAGGGTATGAAATGGGAATTCGCATCGGCGAATATGAGACGGGATGGGTAAAGGAGTTCATTCGCTTCCCATGGGCGGACCCCAATATCCTGCCGGGGAACGGAGCGGAGTTCGTCACCGTCGATAGCGAAGGCAACCTTTACGGAGGAGAGCCTGTCCCCAACCCTCATATTAATCAACGAACACTCAGGAAGTACGTTAGAGTGCGACCTTGAAGTTACTAACAAATTAGTTCCTGAACCGCAGGATGCCTAGGGAGAACACTTCAAAAACTTCGTACTAAAGGATTAATCTCTGACGATCATCCTTGTCCCTAAGGATTAGGCAATACAATTCGATTGCGTAAGGTGCCTACTCCTTCCAGAGTTATCTCTACCACATCTCCAGCTTGCATCGAAGCAGTCTGTCCAGGCGTCCCAGTAAATATCAGATCACCAGGTAGCAAGGTGACATACTGGCTGATATGACTCACAAGTTCATGGGCACCGCGCATGAGATAACCTGTATTTGATGACTGCCTGAGTTCTCCGTTGAGCCTGGATTCGATATTTAGATTATCGTAGTCGAGTCCAGTCGCAATCACCGGACCCACAGGACCAAATTGATCTGATCCTTTTGCGCGCACCAGATGTCGATGATTAGCTTGCCATACCCTTTCACTAAGATCATTACCAGCTGTTACACCAAATATGTAGTCCCCCGCTTCTTCAATCGGGATGGCTGATCCCTGCTTGCCAATGACAAGAACCAGTTCAGCCTCGTAGTGCAAGTTAGTGAAGCCTTCCCGATAAATGATCGGCTCTTCGTGAGCCGCCAGGGTTGAAGGTAACTTTAGAAATAGCGAAGGCACTTCGGGTATTGGTCGATCTCCCAAATGGTCTTGATAATTCAATCCAAGCGCGAAGATTTGCCTGGACTCCACTGGAATTTCTATCCGCACCTGAGCCAGGGGAACGGTATTACCGGTACGCGGTGGATTATTGAAGAAGCTGTCACCCCACAACTCATGGATCGTATCCTCTTCCAGTATGCCTATAGAAGTTTTACCTGCATGTGTGTAGCGGATGTAGTGGACAATATCTGACTGCGCCCATACCGATGGCGCCAGCAAAAAAGGAAAAAAAGCGGTAAGTAGGAGAAGTTTGTGTGCAAACGGTTTTGGCATGACTGGTCTCCGATTCCGGACACTAGGTTGCGGAATAAATTTCGTGTATAGAATCAGTATAGCCCTGGACTTAGCGCGAGCAAAGAAGCTTAAGTCGATTGGAATCTAAAGCTAGCGACAGTTTGAATCAACGGGGTCAGAGTAATAGTACAGCGCTTTCAGGCGGCTATTTCCGAAAAATCCGCAGCACGCTTCCTAAGGCCTTCCGATTCTGAGCTAACAATAACTTGATTCAATTAGGGAATCGGCCAACACCTCAACTGACCATCATCGGGTCAGTGGTTTGCATCCAGCCACCTTAGCACACCGCCACTGATCCAGAGGCGTCGGTAGTTTTCGGCGCTGAGAGTACCTGTTACCACATCCTATCGAAGGGATGATCTCCAGCACAACCACCTCTA
>JAKSCP010000208.1 GCA_022360535.1 Pseudomonadales bacterium
AACGCCGACCGATAGCCTGGCCCGACGCTCAACTCAAACAGCGATGTATCACGTGGTTGAAATGCTGAGCCGCTTGATTGCGCCGATCTTAAGTTTCACGGCCGATGAAATCTGGCAGAACATTCCAGGAGAACGTGCGGAGTCTGTTTTTCTCACTGACTTTACTGACAGCTTGGAATTGCTGCCGGAATCTTCCGAGTTTTCAGACGAATTCTGGGCGCAGGTCATGGCAGTGAAGACGGCGGTCAATAAAGAACTGGAAGTGATGCGGGCGGACAAGTCCATCGGCTCTGGTCTCAGCGCTGAAGTAGATTTGTACTGTGCAGAGTCGCTAAAAACCTTGTTGGATAGACTAGGAGAAGAACTGCGATTCGTACTAATCGTATCCAGAGCCAGTGTGGCTGATCTTGGAAGTGCGCCAGATACTGTCACGACGACGGAGGTTGATGGCTTGTCTTTGCAGGTAACAGCATCAGCTCATGCAAAGTGTGAGCGCTGCTGGCATCATCGGGCCGATGTAGGATCCAATACGGCCCATCCGACGCTGTGTACTCGCTGCGTGACGAATATTGAGACCAAGGGCGAAATACGCCTGTACGCCTAGATAATCTATTGGTGAGTAATCTTCGATGACTGTGCCTTCTGCCGAGAAGATTCAACAGGGTTCCCAGGTGGAGTTACATTTCTCCCTCGCCTTAACCAGCGGCGACATTGTGGATTCCAATTTCGAAGCCAAGCCGGCAGTGTTTCGCATTGGTGACGGTAACATGCTCCCCGGTTTCGAGCGGACACTGCTTGGGCGGGTAGCAGGGGAGGAGTTTGAACAAATACTCCCTGCCGCCGATGCCTTCGGTGAGCCGAATCCGAAAAACAAACAGCGCTTCGCAATTGCCAAGTTCAAGCATTTGATAGAAGATGATTTGATCCCAACTGAGGTTGGCAGCGTGGTTGCATTCAAGGACCCGGGAGGATTTGACTTGCCAGGGGTGATTTCGGCAATTGACGACCAGTTTGTTTCCGTTGACTTCAACCACCCCCTGGCTGGAAAGGAGATCGTGTTCAAGGCACGCATCTTGTCAGTGTTGGAACCAGAACAAAAAGCTATTGAAATCAAGCTATAGAGACTGGAATCTTGCTTAGTACCATAGACTCAGAACAGGCAACAATCCGATTGGCGAATCCTCGAGGATTTTGTGCCGGGGTGGATCGCGCCATCGATATCGTCAATCGTGCGTTGGATATCTACGGTGCCCCGATTTATGTGAGACACGAAGTGGTTCACAACAAGTTCGTGGTGGAAGCACTGCGCAAACGGGGCGCGGAATTCGTCGATGAGTTAGAAGATATCCCGGTCAAAGACAGTAAGGGGCGATCTTCAATCGTCATCTTTAGCGCGCACGGCGTTTCTCAGCAAGTGCGTGATGAAGCTGCAGCCAAAGGCTTTCAGGTTTTCGATGCCACCTGTCCCCTAGTAACTAAAGTACATTTGGAAGTGGTCAAGTTTAGTCAGGCTGGAAGAGAATGTGTGCTTATTGGGCATGAATTCCACCCCGAGGTCGAAGGCACCATGGGGCAGTACGATGAAGGTGCCGGCGGCAAGATCTATCTGGTTGAATCGGTAGAAGATGTCGAGCGCCTGCAAGTGCAGAAGCCAGACCGATTGTCCTATGTAACTCAGACGACACTCTCCATGGATGACACCTCGCGCATCATCGATGCTTTGCGAGAGAAGTTTCCAGCCATACAGGGGCCGCGTAAAAAAGATATCTGCTACGCCACTCAAAACCGTCAGGACGCGGTTAAGCAATTGGCTCTGGAGTGTGATCTCTTATTGGTAGTGGGTTCGCCAAACAGTTCCAACTCCAATCGTTTGAAAGAACTGGCGGAACGTTTGGGTTGCGATTCTTACCTTATCGATAGTGTGGATGATATCGAGCCAGCCTGGTTTCAAGGTAAATCGCGCTACGGAATTACTGCCGGTGCATCGGCACCAGAGGTGTTGGTGCAGCAGGTGGTTGCTCGTCTGCAAGAGTTAACAAATGTCCCTCCGCAGGAACTCGATGGTGTGACAGAAAATATCGTGTTTTCCATGCCTAAAGAATTGCGCACGTAGTGGCAGGCAAACAGCCCTCAGTAGAAGACCTGTTTGATCGATTTGATAAAGAAGTCGACAAACTGTTTTACGAAATTCTCTTAGTAAAAGTAATCGAGAAGCTGGGACAGCCATCGATCGCCGAGATTCGCCTGGAAGTAGCAAAGTTCGCGGCTGGAAAGTATGTGCGTAGTGAAGCATCTGACAAGCAAGTCATCGGACGTATGGACAAAACCTTTGGCTTACTTGACTGTGTTGGAGGCAGTGGCATCGAGCGGCGCTTTCGATTAAACGTCAAGGGTGAGTTGCTACTGAGCCGTTGCCAGCAAGAGGTTATCGAGCCAATGATGGAGCTGCTCGCTACAGGGAGCTGAGCTGTTCGAGTTTTCCTTGCAGTGCTTGTAGCGAAGCACTGAGTTCTTCCTGCTTCTGCTTTTCCTTTTCCACTACTTCGGCCGGTGCATTGTTAACGAATTTTTCGTTGCCGAGTTTCGCAGTTACCCCCTTAAGTCCAGCTTCCAATTTGGCAATCTCTTTCGACAATCGCGTGCGTTCAGCTTCCACATCGATTAATCCAGCCATTGGAACCAGGACTTCGATCGATCCTACCAGGCCAGTGGCTGCTGCTGGTGCATCGGAATTCTGCTCCAGCCAGTCGATACTTTCCAATTTGGCGAGTTTTTGCAGATAGGGGCGATAGGCCTCGAGTTTTTCCTGATCGCTGTGGTCTGAGCCTCGCAGCAGAACTTTGATTGATTTGGCCGGTGAAACATCCATTTCACTTCTGATGGTGCGAATCGCTACGATGATGCCCTTCAACCAATCGATGTGAGCCTCAGCTTCGGCGTCAACGGTGTCTGCCGTGAATTGCGGGTAGGGCTGGAGCATAATGCTCTCCCCCTCAATGCCTAATTGTGGTGCTACCCTCTGCCAGATTTCTTCCGTAATGAATGGCATGAAGGGATGCAGCAAACGCAGGCTCTGTTCCAGTACCGATAGCAAAACACGGCGGGTCGCGGCGGCTTGTTCCGGGTTTTCCTCTTCATTCCAGAGTACGGGTTTGGAGAGTTCCACATACCAATCACAGTACTCATTCCAGATAAATTCATGCAGAGTTTGCGATGCAATATCAAATCGGTAGTTGCTCATGGCATCTGCCATTGTCTGAGCAGTGCTTTGTACTCTGCTCATGATCCAACGATCGGCAATTGAGAGCTGAGTCTGGTCAAGTTCTCCGGCAACCGCTTTGTCTTCTGTATTCATTAATACATAGCGTGCCGCGTTCCATATTTTATTGCAGAAGTTTCGAAAGCCTTCCATGCGTCCAATATCGAACTTGATATCTCTGCCTGTGGAAGCCAGTGAGTAGAAGGTGTAGCGCAGGGCATCGGTCCCGTAACCTACGATACCTTCCGGGAACGAATCACGAGTGTGCTTTTCAATTTTCTGCTTGATGTGGGTCTGCATCATATCGGCGGTGCGCTTTTCCACCAGATTGTCCAGACTGATGCCATCAATCAGATCAATAGGGTCGAGAATATTGCCTTTGGACTTGGACATTTTCTGTCCATGCTCATCACGCACCAGTCCTGTTATGTAAACCTTCTTGAATGGAATCTCACCGGTGAACTTCAAGGTCAGCATAATCATCCGTGCAACCCAGAAGAAAATTATGTCGAAGCCAGTGACCAATACATCGGTTGGGTGGAATCTATCAAAGTACTCTCGGTCATCCGGCCAACCTAAGGTGGAAAAGGTCCAGAGCCCGGAAGAGAACCAGGTATCCAGGACGTCTTCGTCTTGTCGTAACTTCAGGTCGGCAGCTAACTGATACTTTTCTCTCACGTCGGTCTCGCTGCGACCAACATAAATGTTGTCGTCCTCGTCATACCAGGCCGGGATGCGGTGTCCCCACCACAGCTGACGGCTAATGCACCAGTCCTGAATATTGCGCATCCAGGCGAAGTAGGTGTTTTCCCAGTTTTTCGGCACGAACTCGATTTCACCATTTTCTACAGCAGCGATGGCGGGGTCTGCCAGAGATTGAATCGCCACATACCATTGGTGGGTGAGGTAGGGCTCGATGACGACACCGCTGCGGTCACCGCGCGGTACCTTCAGTTTGTGCGGTTCGATCTTATTGAGCAGACCAAGCTGTTCCATGTCGGCAACGATCTGTTTGCGGGCGTCAAATCGATCCATACCCTGGTAAGCAGCAGGGGCCTCCTCATTGATCCTGGCATCGGCAGTGAAGACATTGATGATCTCCAGGTCATGGCGCTTGCCCATGTCGTAATCATTGAAATCATGAGCTGGAGTAATTTTGACGCAGCCAGTACCAAACTCCTGGTCCACATAGTCATCGGCGATGATGGGAATGAGTCTGTCAGTCAGTGGCAGCCTGACTTGTTTACCGATTAAATGTTTATAACGTTCGTCATCGGGGTGAACAGCTACCGCAGTATCACCCAGCATGGTTTCAGGTCGAGTAGTGGCGACAGTGAGTACAGTATCTTCATCTGCCAAAGGGTAATTGAAATGCCAGAGTGAGCCATCTTCCTCTTCCGAAATCACTTCCAGATCAGAGATGGCTGTATGCAGTTGCGGATCCCAATTTACCAGGCGGTTACCGCGGTAGATCAGTCCCTCGTCGTACAAATCGATGAATACTTTTTCCACCACCGAAGAGAGTTGCTCATCCATGGTGAAACGTTCGCGGGACCAATCCAGGGATGAGCCCATGCGGCGCAGTTGTTGCGTGATAATGCCGCCGGATTCTTCCTTCCAGTCCCATACCCTGCGCACAAATTCTTCACGACCCACTTGCTGGCGACTGCTGCCGGCAGCATTCAATTGGCGCTCTACCACCATTTGAGTTGCAATACCCGCATGGTCGGTACCCACCTGCCATAGGGAAGCCCTGCCTTGCATGCGATGGTAGCGAATCAAGGCGTCCATAATGGCGTGCTGAAAGCCATGGCCCATATGCAGGCGACCGGTGACATTTGGGGGAGGGATAACGATGCAATAGGGATCACCCTCGCCCTGGGGTTTGAAGTAGCCGCGCTCTTCCCAGGTCTGATACCAGTGATCTTCCAGTTGCTGTGGTTGGTAGGTCTTTTCCATTCGAACTTATTGCACTCGAGCGCTCAAAAAGGCGCAAGTATACATGAATCCTCGCTGGTAGATGGTAATAGGGTGGGCCTGGTTACAGCTTGTGGGTCTCTGGTTGATAACCCTGTGACTGGTAAAAACGATAACTGTCGCGACCTGCTGCCAGACTTGCTTCGTCGGCAGTGATGATCTCGTTTATGCGCCCGAATTGTTGGTGTTGCTGGCAGGCTTCGGACCTCAGATTGATCAGTACATCACTGGCATCGGCAGGGCAGTCGCCACTGCCAATGAGAATGGGCACAGTGTCATCAGATTCCGCCCCAACGATGGCATGGGGGAGGAAACTGGCGGCTTTGAATTGCCAAAGCAGATCATCGACAATTTTGCAGTCGGTGTCATCGACAACTTGAATGAAGACCCGGTGGCCCAGGGCTATGGCTTTTTCGCAAAGGCGGCAGGCGAATTGCAGTTTGCTGACCTCTTCCTCGCTACTTAGCGTGTAGAAGTTAACCTGGGTCACTGGCTCATGGTTTCTGGGTATTCAAATATTGCATTAGCAAGCCCACCGGTCGTCCAGTAGCGCCTTTCTGCGCACCAGAATGCCAGGCGCTGCCCGCAATATCCAGATGAGCCCATTTCTGCTTTTCGGTGAATCGCGACAGAAAACAGGCGGCGGTAATGGTTCCCGCCCGAGGCCCGCCAATATTCGCGATGTCGGCGAAGTTACTGTTGAGCAGACTCTGGTACTCATCCCAGAGCGGCAGTTGCCAGGCTCTGTCCAGCGATTCTTCGCCGCAGTCCAATAAGGTTTCTGCTAATTGATCATTGTTGCTCAACAGGACATTGGCGTGTGCACCAAAGGTAGCTACCGCAGCGCCTGTGAGTGTGGCGATATCGATGATAGTGCGAGGTTTGAAGCGCTCCGCGTAGGTGAGGGCATCGCATAACACCAGACGACCTTCTGCATCGGTGTTGAGAATCTCGATGGTCTTGCCAGACATGCTGGTGACGATGTCGCCAGGTTTTGTGGCACGACCGCTAGGCATGTTTTCCGCCGCAGCCACCATTCCGATGACATTGATCGGCAGATTGAGTTCTGCCACACAGCCCATGGTAGCCACCACACTTGCGGCACCGCACATGTCGAACTTCATTTCATCCATGGCGCTGCCAGGTTTCAGGCTTATCCCGCCAGTATCGAAGGTGATTCCTTTGCCTACCAACACATACGGTTTGCTATCGGCTTTCGCTCCCTTGTGTTCGATGATGATGAGCTTGGATTCCTGATCAGAACCGGCCCCTACTGACAGCAAGGAGCCCATGCCGAGGCGCGCCATTTGTTTTTCTGTAAGTACTTTAGTGCTGAGGCTCTTATGGCGAGTAGCCAATGTCTGGGCTTCATTTGCCAGGAAGGTAGGGGTGCAGACATTACCCGGCAGGTTGCCCAGTTGTTTAGCGCGGTTTATGGCTTTGCCGATAGCAGCACCGGTGGCCAGGCCGGCGTCTACTTGTTTGCGTGTAGTCTTGCCGGGAATGCTGATTGATACTGCACGAATCGCCACAGCTTTGGCTTTCTTACTCTTGGTGGTGTCATATTTGTAGCAGGCGTCTTCCATTTCCTGTGCCACCCGAGTGGCCAGCCACACCCCATCCCGATCAGTAGGGAGGGTGTCGGACAAGGCGAAATGAACTCGGGCAGCCTGCAGTTTGGAGACGGCTTTGGCAGCACCCTTCAGCGCCTTCGCGCAGCTGTGTGCATGGAACTTTTTCCTTTCGCCTGCGCCAATTAACAGAATGCGTTTGGCGGCAACGCCCTCAGGGTCATACAGAAGACTGGTCTGAGCAAGCTTGCCAGCGAAGTCTCCTGACTTCATTAGTTTGCTGATAGCTTTGCCGGTGGCGACATCCAGGCTCTTTGCTTCATTGCTGAGCGCACCTTTACTCCAGATTGGGATGATCAGGCAGTCACAGCTGAGTTTTTCAATGGAACCGCCTTTAATTGCATACTTCATGGGTGCTAACTCGCTCCTTCGCTTGACCAGTACCGGGGGCAGGAAATTTGGAAGCGACAATCCTAAAGATATTCAAAGGCTTAAGCAAGGAGAGCAAAACTGATTGTCAAGCCAGTGAAGTTCTGTCTAAACTCCGCGCAACAAATGCCAGAAAATCCTGGTCCTGGCAGAACTAAAGTTAGGAATCGTTGTCAGACATTGCTAACTGGAATGGAAGCAGCCCAAGGTGTCTTATGCCACGAGTAAAAGTCAGTAGTCCCGAGCAATTTCTCTTCAGCATGGAACGCAGTGTCGGTATCAGCGATCTGAATTACGCCAAGCACTTAGACAGTGTGCACATGGTTCAGATTCTTCACGAGGCGCGTCTGCAGTTTCTTGCCAGTCTGGGCTTTACTGAAGCTAACGTGTTTGGGCTGGGTATGGTGGTCACAGATCTGGCCGTGGACTACAGGTCAGAATCTTTTGCTGACGATCGCTTGATAATCGATGTTGGTTTAGACGACTTTAACCGCTACGGCTTTGATATCTGTATGCAAGTCACCAATAGCGCTCTGGAAACAATAGTCTGTCAGGCCAAGATGGGTATCGTGTTCTTTGACTTCGATAAACATCAAATCGCCGAAGTGCCTCCAGCGTTCACGGCCTTGTTGCAACGAGACTCCGATAAAGTCGCCTGACCCAGAGCCGGGCGTAACAGTCATCTGAATCAGAACGGTCTGTGTGACCTCGGTACAAGCAATACCTTGGTCTTACTCAGCCGGTCGTGCATCGCGTCCTTGTTCTCGTCAAAGTAGAGCCAAAGATAACCCGCTCCGAATAGCAGCATGGCAGGCCATGCCAGCAGAAAACGTTTCAGCGCGCTGCTAATGCTGAGCAGTTCGTTATCCTGGCCAACCACTTTCAAGCGCCAGGCGATCATGCCAAGTGTCTGGCCACTGCGCATCCAGAAGTAACAGTAGAAACCGAAAGAGCTCCCCAACATCAGGCTAAACAGTAAGGCATCCCTCAGCGGATCGGTTTGCACCTGTCCGTCGACTACCTGATTGCTGTCCACACCCAACAACAATTGCACGACATAGCCCAGCAACATCCAAATCGCTGCTACCAGGAATGCATCGTAGAGCAGGGCGGCCAGTCGGCGCCAAAGTCCGGCGCGGGGATAGCCGGCTAAACCGGGTTCTGACTGAGATTCATCCAAGTGGCTATCCGACTTTTTTCACGGTCTGGATCAGTTCATTGGCGGACATCAGTCCGCCCCCAACTATGGGTTCCTCGACATCAGGGAGGCCGGCGCCAGATTGTTGGTCCAGGCGAACTTTTTTGGATACGTAGAATTGAATAGCCATAGCTAACTTTTTGCTCGCTGTCCCTTGGGGCGGGCAGTATATAACGAGCGTCACAGGTGCCAAAGCGCCAATATGACTGCGCTCCCAAGTGCAACGAAGTGCCAGTCTGATAGTTTCAATGCTCAAGAAGTCGGCCCGTCATGCCGCCACCTTAGGAGCTGATGCTGATTTCCTTGTCAGCACCACTTTTTGTTAGAATGCCCGGCCCTCTTTTCGGGGTCATACCGGGGTCAGGTTCCCCAAAATAACGCTAACCACAACAATTGAAGTAGGACAGGCCATGAACGCGAACGCTGCTCGGCATATCCAGTTAATGGATACCACCTTGCGCGACGGTGAGCAAACGCAAGGTGTTTCATTCTCAGCCAATGAGAAGATGAACATTGCTCGCGCCTTGCTGCAGTCGCTCAATGTCGATCGCATTGAAGTGGCCTCTGCTTGTGTCTCTGAGGGTGAAAAACAAGCCGTATCGCAAATCTGCAGCTGGGCTGATTCTGAAGGGCTACTCGATCGCGTCGAGGTGCTTGGATTTGTCGATTACAAACGCAGTGTCGATTGGATCGTGAGTGCTGGTGGCAAAGTCATTAACTTATTGTGCAAAGGCAGCGAAAAACACTGCCGGGAGCAGCTTGGTAAGACACTGGAATCCCACCTGGAAGACATTGCTCGCACCGTAGAGTATGCCCAGGAGCAGGGCCTGCGAGCGAACATGTACCTTGAAGACTGGTCCAATGGTTATGCGAACAGTAAGGATTATGTATTCGGGTTAGTTTCGGGAACCAGCAATCTGGGAATTAACCACTATTTGTTGCCCGACACACTTGGCTTAATGTCTCCGCGTGAAGTCTATGACTCATTGCAAGACATGCTGAGTTCATTCCCAGAGGCAGAGTTCGATTTTCACCCCCACAATGACTATGGTTTGGCGACTGCCAATGTGCTGGCCGCGGTGGAGGCTGGAGTCAACACCGTACACTGCACAATGAACTGCCTGGGTGAACGAGCTGGCAATGCGTCTCTGGCAGAAGTGACGGTAGCGCTGAAAGACAAGATGGGTATGCAACTCTCCATCGATGAGTCGCACATTGCCGTAGTCAGCGGTATGGTTGAAAACTTTTCCGGCAAATGGATCGCCGCCAATACACCCATTGTTGGCGCCGATGTCTTTACGCAAACGGCAGGCATTCATGCTGACGGAGACCTGAAGGGTGATCTCTATGTCACTAATCTGAGTCCGGAGCGATTCGCCCGCAAGCGTACTTATGCCCTGGGCAAAATGAGTGGTAAGGCGTCCCTCATTAATAACCTGGAAGAGTTAGGTATTCAGTTGTCGGAAGCAGAGCAGGCCAAAGTTCTGGAACGTATCGTTCAATTAGGTGACTCCAAACAGGTCATTACTTCTGATGATTTGCCCTTTATCATTGCCGACGTGATGGAGAGTAAGGAGTACCATCACATCACCCTGCTCAATTGCTACATCAATACCGGCTTTAACGTGGAAAGCACGGCGAGTATTCGGGTAGATCTAAAGGGTACAGAATATCAGGGCACCGGATCGGGTAACGGTGGATTCGATGCGTTCATGGACGCAATAACCGAGATTCTGGAAGCACAAGACTTTAAGATGCCGGAGCTGATCGACTACGAGGTGCATATTCCCCGTGGCGGTCAGACCAATGCGCTAACTGAATGTATTATCACCTGGGAGTCTGAAGGTCGTGACTTCAAGACCCGCGGAGTCGATGCTAATCAGGTATTAGCCGCAGTGAAGGCCACTCTTAGGATGATCAACCTCAAATTACACGATTCATAGTGTAAATGTCCTTCTCTGGACATTTGCTCAGTCGCTGCCAGATCGCTAACGGGATTCCGCGGAACCTCTGGCTTACTTCGAGCTTTGATTTATATGGAAGAGTGATTAGAGCTTCGAAAGTTCGCTGGCCACTAAATCCCCAAACCCATCTGTACTGATTATTTTCGCTTCGCTATCTGGTGAAGAAAGATCGGGTGTGGTGTAACCCTGGGCGAACACACTCTGCATGGCGTGCCATACATTGCGTGATTCCTGTTCCATGCCAAAGCTCATTTCCAGCATCATAGCGACCGAGCCGATCATGGAGTAGGGGTTGGCAATGTTCTGTCCCGCGATATCAGGCGCAGAGCCATGGGAGGGTTCGTAATAGGCTTTGTCTGGTCCCACGCAGGCAGAAGGCATTAAACCTAATGAGCCCAGGATGCCGCCCCCTTGGTCACTGAGAATATCGCCGAACATGTTTTCCATGACCATCACATCGAACTGTCCTGGGTTGAGACAAAGGTAGGTGGCGGCCGCATCAACCAGAATGTATTTGATTTCTACATCGGGAAAATCTTTGCCAACCTCTTCCATCACTTCGTTCCAAAGTACGCTGGATTTAAGGACATTGCTCTTGTGGATGCTATGTAGAACTTTCTTGCGCTTCTGGGCAGTTTCGAAAGCAACCCTGGCGATGCGCTCAATCTGATCTTCATCATATTCCAGTGCTTCATTAACAAAGCGCTTGCCTTGTTCATTGACACCGGTTTCTTTCTCGCCGAAATACAAACCACCAACCAGCTCACGAATGATCATGAAGTCGATGCCCTCACCAATGATCTCTGGTTTCAACGGGGAGAAGTGAGCGATGCCCTGAGGCAAATACACTGGGCGAAAATTGGCAAAAGTATCGTAACGGCGACGCAGAGGCAGCAGGGCTCCACGTTCAGGCTGCATATCGACAGGAATCTTCTTGGACTCTTCATGACTGAGGCCGATGGGACCTTTTATGATGGCGTCGGCTTCATCGCACAGTGCTTTGGTTTCTTCGGGGAAGGAATGCCCATGACTGAAGTAAGCGCTGGCACCGAAGGGGGCATGCTGCAAATCGAAGTTGACAGAGTTGCGTTCGGCGACCAGGTCCAGAATCTTCACGGCTTCCGCCATGATCTCGGGTCCTATTCCATCACCATCCAATAGAGCGATCTTGTAGCTTGTCATTGCTAATTCCTATTCCTAAATTCGGGGCGCTACCGTGAGCAGGCGCGTAATTTATCATGCGCCTTCTGTGGTTAACAGGGCGACTGCAGCGGAATCAAAAACAGGAAAAAAGGGATAGCGCGAAGCTTAGTTGAGAAGCTGTAGAACTGCGACAACCTGGTTAATAAAAATCAGAGTGAGAATGATCACGATGGTATAGACCACACCATCGCTCAGCTCCATGCCAAAAAAGGTCTTCGGCTTGCTATTGCCGCCAGATCCTTCCTTGGAAGAAGAGCTTTCCTCTATGTTTTCGTCATCGAAGCTCATTAAATAGTCCTCGGTGGCTCATTTATTCAACGCAGGTAGACAAGTAGGGGTATCGGCATTTTACCGAGACTCTTCAATATGTAAGAAGAGTCTTAGCGTCGACTAGTGGTGTCAGCCAGTTCCCCTGCGGTTTCCCCCATTATGGAGAGGAATCCAATAGTGCTTGGTTTGTATTCTTTTTTTCTACTCTTTCTACTTTGCAGTACTTCTTTGGTACTTCGAAAGTAGTGGTACCAGCGGGCGGACTCGAACCGCCACGCCCGTGAAGGCAATGGATTTTGAATCCATCGTGTCTACCAATTTCACCACGCTGGCACGGTTGCACGCAAAATCTGTTTTTCCTCTTTGACCAGGAACGGATTGGAGTGAATCTGCTGCAAGCCACTGATTTTGCTGCGCGGAGCATTATACCAATTGCCAATTGGGGCGCAATCAACGCAAAATTCGCTCTCGCCAATCCCATACCCTGAAAAAGTTGAGGCTCTGCAGTAAAAGAGAGCACCCAGAGCGATGAAGCTGAGTGATTTTTCTTACCATTTACCCGAGCAGCTAATAGCTGAAAAACCGGCGACGACTCGATCGGCCAGTCGCTTACTCAGTTTGGACTGCAATAGCGGTGCCATCAGCCATGGCCGGTTTACCGATATTGCTGAACAGCTTGGGCCAAAGGACTTACTGGTATTCAACGATACCCGTGTCATCCCGGCACGCTTGTTTGCGCAGAAAACCACCGGTGGCAGAGTAGAAATTCTAATCGAACGCATGCGTTCTGATACTTCGGCGCTGGTGCAAATGCGCGCCAATAAGGCTCCCAAACCGGGCAATTTGTTGAGCTTGCTGCAGCACGAAAACAGCGAAGAAGTGTCCGAACCTGTATTGGAGGTCACCGCACGTGAGGGAGATTTTTTCATTATAGAAACAATTGCGAAAAGCTCTCTTGCCGAACTGGTCGAACGCTATGGGCATATGCCATTGCCGCCATACATCAAGCGAGCTGACGATATTGAAGACCAGTCACGTTATCAGACAGTTTATTCGCGGAACCCGGGCGCGGTGGCTGCACCTACCGCTGGTTTGCATTTTGACGAACCGCTGCTCGCCAGGCTCGAATCCAGGGGGGTTGGTTTTGCATTTTTAACCCTGCATGTGGGAGCTGGCACGTTCCAGCCAGTTCGGGTCGAGCATATTCAACAACATAGGATGCATAGAGAACGCATCGAAGTGACCGCTGAAGTGTGCGCCGCGATCAACCGCTGCAAAGCGCAGGGAGGTCGGGTGGTGGCAGTAGGAACAACTTCCGTAAGGAGTCTTGAGGCGACGGCGTTGCAGAGCAATAGCGAAGATTCTGATTTGCAGCCGTTTAGTGGTGAGACTGACATTTTCATCTACCCCGGTTTTGACTTTAAAGTTGTGGACGCCATAGTGACCAATTTTCACTTACCTGAGTCTACGTTATTGATGTTGGTCAGCGCGTTTGCGGATAAAAAGATGCTACTTGACGCTTATGCTGAGGCAATTGGGGAGAACTATCGATTCTTCAGCTACGGCGATGCCATGTTCTTGTATCGAGCTACCTGAGGTGATTCGGGTCCGCCAGTTGATCAAATGTCACCTGTCTGCCTGTGGACACAAATCAGACAATCAGTTTTTCCGGCAGTCTCAACCTTAGAGTGAATCTGCTATAATTCGCGCCCCCGATCTTGTATCAACCTGAAAATTTGGAAAGGAACCAATCGTAATGAAAACACCCGTGCGTGTCGCTGTAACTGGAGCAGCAGGTCAGATTAGCTATTCGTTGCTATTTAGGATTGCAGCGGGCGAGATGTTAGGGCCTGAGCAACCGGTGATCTTGCAGTTGCTTGAGATAACACCTGCGTTGGAAGCTCTGCAGGGAACGGTCATGGAAATTGAAGACTGCGCATTCCCGCTGGTTGCCGGCATCGTGCAAACCGATGATCCTAACGTAGCTTTTAAGGACGCGGACTATGTGCTGCTGGTGGGTGCCCGACCCCGTGGCCCGGGCATGGAGCGCAAGGACTTGCTGCAGGCCAATGCTGAGATTTTTTCAGTGCAGGGCGCTGCATTGAATGCACACGCCAGTCGTGACGTTAAGGTGCTTGTGGTTGGCAACCCCGCCAATACAAATGCACTAATCGCTTATCGCAACGCACCCGATCTTAACCCAGGTCAGTTCACTGCTATGACCCGATTGGATCACAATCGTGCGATATCCCAGTTAGCAGCCAAGACTGGCAAACACAGCACGGATGTAAAGGGCATGATTATCTGGGGCAATCATTCCGCGACTCAGTATCCGGACATCCACCATTGTGAAGTTGATGGCGCGGCTGCCATGGACTTGGTCGATCAGGCCTGGACCGTCGATGATTTCATTCCAACTGTGCAGCAGCGAGGCGCTGCCATCATCAAGGCCCGTGGCGCTTCCAGTGCTGCCTCAGCGGCTAATGCCGCAATCGAACACATGCGCGACTGGGCGCTGGGCACCGATGGTGCAGTGGTAAGCATGGGAATTCTCAGCGACGGTAGTTATGGGGTGGAAGAGGGGCTTATTTACTCTTATCCAGTAGTCTGCCAGGGTGGGAATTATGAAATTGTTCAGGGTCTGGCGATCAACGAGTTTAGCCAGGATCTGATGAACAAAACTGAACAAGAGTTAAAAGAAGAAAGAGATGCTGTCGCCGAGCTGCTTCCTTGAGTTCAGGGAGGACCCAGAGTAGCGACATCGGTGCTCCTTCAGTCATTAACTTATGAGTAGCGAATCGTTTCGCATCATTCAACAAAGTCAATTCTGGATCTTCCAGCTAGTAGGCTGGGGGATCTGGGTACTGATGTTGGTACTGCGGGATCTCATATTCGTCCCTCCTGAATACATTTTTCCACGTGCTCTGGTAGCCAGCCTCAGTGCAGCAGCCGGAATCATACTCACCACTGGTTTGCGTTATCTGTATCGCCTGGTGTGGGAGCGAGGGTTTGTCATCAGATTCCTGGTGACCTGGTTCGGCTCAATCTTCGCCGCCATGCTGTGGCAGCCCTTTCGCAACGCCATCGCCTTGCTGCCTTTTGGCGAGTTTTTCGACTTCAACCCAACCAGTGCAGAGGACCTTTTTGATGGTTTGTTTTCCTCTTCTTTCCCCACACTACTGTTATGGAGCGGTTTGTATTTCATTATCAAGTACTACCAGCTGCTCCAGGCAGAGAAAGAAAAGAGTTTGCGCTCAGAAGCTTTAGCTCATGAAGCACAGCTCCTGATGTTGCGCTATCAACTGAATCCTCATTTTCTATTTAATACGCTAAACGCTATTTCCACCCTGGTATTGTCCAAAGCCACAGAGCAAGCCAACGAGATGCTCACGAAGTTGAGTAAGTTGTTGCGCTACTCTCTCGACCATTCGCCGCTAGACCGGGTCAGCCTGGCTCATGAATTAGAAACTTCTCAGCTTTATCTCGATATAGAGAAAGTAAGGTTTGCGGATCGTCTGCAACTTTCCATAGACGTAGATCCGGAAATAGAGTCAGCTCTGGTTCCAACCATGCTGTTGCAACCAATAATCGAGAACTCAATCAAGCATGGCATATCGAAGTCTGAGGCCGGAGGAAGCATCGCAATCAGCGCGCAACGAGCGGGTGATGAGCTGGTGATTCAGGTCACGGATGATGGTCCCGGGCTGAGTGAGGATGATCTGGAAAGCGATACCTTGGCCTTCTCTAATGGCGTTGGGGTGAGTAACATCAAAAAACGGCTGAATGAAATTTATGGTGAGCGGCATAAACTCGAGTTCGAGAATGCGATTCCCAAAGGCTTCACTGTTAAGGTAGTAATTCCCTATGACAGAAAATGAAACAGCACTGACCGCTATCGTCGTCGACGATGAAGAGTTAGCAAGGCAAGGTCTCAGTTTACGGCTTAAAGATATCGACAGCATTTCGGTGGTAGCGGAATGCAATAACGGTAAGGAAGCGATAACGGCCATTCTTGAGCATGAACCGGATATCGTGTTCCTGGATATTCAGATGCCAGGCATGACCGGATTTGAAATGATCAGTGAGATTCAAGGTGATGTTTTGCCTATGATCATTTTTGTTACCGCCTACGATGCCTTTGCAGTGGACGCGTTCAATGTGCATGCCGTGGATTATTTGCTCAAACCCGTGGAAGTTGAGCGGCTGCAGGAAGCAGTGAGCTTATGTTTGCAACGCAAAGCAGAACGCACCGCGGGTGAGGAGAAACAGCGTCTGCTGGAAATGGTCGTGGCTCTCTCGGGTAAGTCAGAGACAGCTATCGGTGAGATTCTGCAGAGCGGCGAAGAACTGGTAGAACACGTTGATCGCCTGGCGATAAAAGACGGCTCCTCGATTACCTTCGTGCCGGTACGAGAAATCGATTGGATCGATGCTGCGGGCGACTACATGTGTGTCCATGCCGGCGGGGAGACCCACATCATGCGCACTACCATGAAAGATCTGGAAACCCGGCTCGATCCGAGTATTTTCCAGCGCGTGCACCGTTCAACTATTGTGAACCTGGAACGGGTTGAGAAAGTCTCCTCCCATATCAATGGCGAATTTCACCTGACCTTGAGCTGTGGTTCTTCACTTAAGATGAGTCGCTCCTACAAGGATAAGGTTAAGCACTTCTTTTAAAGCCTGGTTCTCAACTCTTGATGTGAGTCAGTGGCAGCGCGGTGGTATTGACTACCTGACGTAGCATGAAGCTGGATTGCACGTCGCTGACTCCATCGATGCGGGTAATTTTGTTGAGCAGAAATTCCTGATAAGACTCCATATCAGGTACCACCACCTTCAATTGATAGTCTGCAGATTGTCCAGTAATCAGCAGGCATTCGATTACTTCAGGGTAGCTGCTGACGATTTTGTCGAAGGCTTCGAAGCGATCGGGGGTGTGACGATCCATGGAG
>JAKSCP010000138.1 GCA_022360535.1 Pseudomonadales bacterium
ATTCTCAACGCCAGCAAACAGCTTGGGCGGCGGGCTACTGCTGCTCATAAAGGTGATTTTGGTCATGTGGTTATAGTGGGTGGAGATTATGGTTTCGGCGGTGCTGCGTTAATGGCTGCTGAGACTGCCTTGAGGTCCGGAGCAGGATTAGTCAGTGTCATCACCCGTTCCCAACACCGTTCCGCCATGTTGGCGCGTCGGCCCGAGTTGATGGTCGCTGGCAGCGAAGACGAATCGCACGACATGACCGCACTTCTGCAGAAAGCCAATGTGATTGTAGTTGGCCCTGGTTTAGGCAGAGGTGAATGGTCGCGAGCACAACTGCAAGCCTGTCTGGGCGCCCAGCTCCATAACAATATTCCTCTTGTAATCGATGCAGACGGACTGAATCTTTTGGCTGAAAGAGATCAGGGTGATACTAATGCCACGCAGATAAAAAGAGACAACTGGATACTTACGCCGCATCCGGGCGAAGCCGCGCGATTATTGCAATGTGAAAACGCCGAAGTGGCTCAGGATAGATTTGCGGCAGTGCAAATGCTACAGGAGAAGTGGGGCGGACATTGTCTGCTGAAAGGCCACGGCTCTCTCATCGCCAATAAAGGTGATAACGAAAGAGTTTATCTGTGTAGCGAAGGTAATCCTGGTATGGCCACCGGAGGTATGGGCGATGTGCTGGCGGGCTTGATTGGTGGTTTGGTTGCACAGCGCCTGGAATTAGCCCGAGCCTTGCGAGCGGCGGTTTGTATTCACGGTGAAGCTGCCGATCTGGCTGCTCAATCCGGTGAGCGGGGATTGATCGCGACAGACTTGTTGCCGCATATTCGACAGTTGGTTAATGCCCAATACTGATCAGAATTATTGAGCGAAAGAAAATGACTGGTCAGTATTCTGAAGAACTGGACAACGAGGAAGCGACTCTCGCTTTTGGTGCGCGACTCGCTCGAGCTACTTTCCTGAATGGGAACGAGAGTGCAACGGAGAGAGATAGCTCCACTGCGACAGCTGGTCAAGCATCACTCGGTGGCACTATCTACCTGCAAGGTGATCTGGGTGCAGGCAAAACCACCCTGACCCGGGGCATCCTCCGCGGCTTCGGATTCGAAGGTGCGGTCAAGAGTCCAACCTACACCCTGGTGGAACCCTACGAATTCGAACTCTGCAACATCTACCATTTTGATCTCTATCGGTTGGCCGATGCGGAAGAAGTCTCTTACCTGGGAGCAGAGGACTATTTTCAGGACGACAATTTGTGCATCGTGGAGTGGCCGGAAAAGGGCCTGGATTTTCTTCCGTCGGCTGATCTCATTATCCAGCTGCAGGGGGCTGGAACAGCACGCCATTTAAGCTGTCAAACTAAGTCTGAAAAAGGTAAAACCATAGCCAAAAGATTGTGGGGATCGGGCCGATCCTAATAGACAACCCAGAAAAGCACCCAAGGGCGCCGTAGTTCGTTTGTAGCACCGACATGTTTAAGTCTTTGTTAAAACACATCAGGCTTTTTTCCGCACTGATTAGTCTCGCCCCATTTGCTCATGCGGCAGATGTGGAAGACCTGCGCATGTGGCGCGCACCGGATCACACCCGCCTGGTTTTCGATCTCAGTGAATCTGTGAACTACAACTTATTCACCTTGAATAACCCGGATCGAGTTGTTATCGATATTGAGAATTCTACGACGTCGAATCAGCTCAACGGCCTGGATTTCACCGGTAGTCCAATTGAGTCTATTCGCAGTGGTGCCAGAGAGGGGGACACACTGCGTATCGTGCTCGATCTAAATGCTGAAGTCCGACCATCGAGCTTTAGTCTGGCACCTAACAGTGAATTCGGAAATCGTCTGGTTGTTGATTTGTATGACTTGGCTCCAGCTTCAGGAAACGGCTCCCGAGTTCCGATATCGGCGCCAGCGGTGTCAGATGAGAAGCGAGATATCGTTGTAGCCATATCGGCTGGTCACGGGGGTGAAGACCCTGGTGCCATTAGTTCCGACGGACGCATCAAAGAAAAAAACATCACGCTCGCAATTTCCAAAGCTCTTTATAATCGTCTTTCAACTGTCCCTGGCTATACACCGGTCATGATCAGAGAAGGGGATTACTACGTTGAGTTAAAGCGGCGGCCAGAGATTGCGCGAAGGAGACGAGCCGATCTGTTTGTAGCGATACACGCCGATTGGTATCGCAACTCGCGAGCACGGGGAGCTACTATCTATGCATTATCTGGTGACAGGGCCGACCGTGAAAATTCTGCGCGTGTGGCGGAAAAAGAAAACAGCTCCGATTTGCTAGGCGGTGTAAGTGGCGATTTGACACTAGGTAACCTGGCAGACGATGTGGCTTTAACCCTGGTGTCTTTGCAAATGGCATGGAGCATGGAGCAAAGCCTGATCGCCGGCACTAGAATTCTTGAAAGCCTCGATGGCATAACTCAAATTCGTCGTGACAAAGTTCAGCATGCTTCATTGCAAGTACTTAACTCACCAGATATTCCTTCTATTCTTATTGAAACCGGTTACCTGACCAATCCGGAAGAGGCGCGGCGACTCAATACTTCCGGATTTCAGGAACGTATGGCTGGCGCTATGGCGCAGGGCATCATGAATTATTTCTATGACGCGCCACCGGAAGGCACGCTGGTAGCCTGGCAGAAAGAAAACGGCATTGTACCCGGGTCCTACACCGTTAAAAGTGGCGATAGCCTTTCAGTCATCGCCCAGCGCTTTGGCATCTCCACGAACGATTTGAAAACAGTCAATCGATTGAACACCGACACCATCCATATCGGTCAGGTGCTTACAATTCCCGGCGGTGAGCCACTTGCAGTGTCTGAACATACGATTCGCGGTGGAGAGACCCTCTCAGAGATTGCACAGCTTTATCGCGTCAGTGTCGCGAGTATTCGCAAAGCCAACGATTTGTCCAGCGACCGCATTTTGGTCGGGCAAGTACTCAAGATTCCAACACTCTAGTTAACCCATCGCCCATCGGGCCTCCATCTAAGTAGTGCTACAATGCGTGCTTTGCTTCTCATCGCTTAGTCCATCATGCACCGCATCAATCTTCTCAATCAAAGACTCGCGAATCAGATTGCGGCGGGAGAGGTTGTTGAGCGCCCAGCGTCCGTAATCAAGGAGCTGATGGAAAACAGCCTGGATGCTGGTGCGACCCAGTTGACCATCGATGTCGAACAGGGCGGTACCAAGCTGATGCGGGTGCGCGACAATGGCAGCGGCATACTGAAAGACGACATGGAACTGGCACTTAGCCGCCATGCCACCAGCAAAATAAGTGAACTGCAGGATCTGGAAGCCATTGGCAGTTTAGGTTTTCGTGGTGAAGCCCTGGCCAGTATCAGTTCTGTCTCCCGATTACGCATGCAATCGAAAGCCGAGGACGAAGCTGATTCCTCCGGGTGGCAGATTCAGGCTGAGGGCCAGGACATGGCGACTCGACTGGAGCCAAGTGCCCATCCGCAGGGTACTACTGTGGAAGTGCGGGATTTGTTTTTCAACACGCCAGCACGTAAGAAATTCCTCAAGACTGAAAAGACAGAGTTCACCCGAATCGATGAAGTAGTGAAGCGTTTGGCGCTGAGTCGGTTCAGCGTCGAGTTTAATCTCAATCACAACCAGCGCGCCGTACACAAAATGCTGGCGGCAAAGAGTGATCATGAAAAGCAACGGCGTGTGGGCTTGGTTTGCGGTCCCGCTTTCGTCGAGAACTCAGTCACTGTCGATGTAGAACGAGCAGGCCTTCGCTTATGGGGTTGGGTAAGTTTGCCAACCTTCTCCCGCAGTCAGGCTGACCTTCAGTACTTCTACGTTAATGGTCGCATAATTCGCGACAAGTTAGTGGCCCATGCGATCAAACAGGCTTATCGCGATGTGCTTTTTCACGGCAGGCATCCGGCCTATGTGTTGTATCTGGAGTTGGATCCGGCAACGGTAGATGTCAATGTGCATCCAACCAAACACGAGGTCAGATTCCGTGACAGTCGCCTGGTTCATGACTTCCTGTTTAGCGCTTTGCATAAAGCCCTGGCGGAGGTGAGCCCAGCAGATCAGCTACCCGACCAACAGGCTGTTGTTGGTTTGACACAGCCAGGGACTAGCGGGTTTGGGGAGATTGAAGGACAAAGCTCTCTGGGCCTGCGTGATGCACCAGCGAGCTATCAATCTGCAGATAGTGGCGCTGCCTACAGTAGTGGTCAGTCGGTAAATCCGGAGCAAGTACGCACACAACTGGCAGCACTCTCCCAGCTCACACAACCCTCACAACTGCAGCAAGAAGACGCCGAAGTACCACCGCTGGGTTATGCCATTGCTCAGCTGCATGGGATTTATATCCTGGCCCAGAATAAGGAAGGACTAATCATCGTCGACATGCATGCGGCCCACGAACGCATCACCTATGAACGCATGAAACTCGCAACACAGGAAGAAGAGATCAAAATGCAGCCGTTACTGGTTCCTGTATCCATTGCAGTGAGCCAGGCAGAAGCGGATTGCGCGGAACAGCAACAGCAGGCTCTGCACGATTTGGGTATCGCTATCGAGCGCGTTGCTGAAGAATCCATTGTGGTGAGGCAGGTTCCAAGCTTACTTAAAGATTCCAATGTAGAGCAGTTGGTAAGGGATGTGTTGTCGGATCTTCTGGAATACGGCAGCAGCGAGCGCATACAAGCCCATCAGGATGAACTACTCTCAACCATGGCCTGTCACGGTTCGGTAAGAGCGAATCGTCATCTCACCATCCCCGAGATGAATGCCTTGCTGCGCGACATGGAAGTCACCGAACGCAGTGGCCAATGCAACCACGGTAGGCCCACCTTCATCTACCAAAGTCTGGACGAACTGGACAAACTCTTCCTGCGCGGACAATAGGCCGTGTCGAATTCCGCAAAGAAGCCCATTGCAATCTGCCTGATGGGACCCACCGCCTCCGGCAAAACCGACCTCGCCCTCCGCCTCGCCGACTTAAAGGACACCCATTTAATTAACGTGGACTCGGCCCAGGTTTATCGCGGCATGGACATCGGCTCCGGGAAACTAAGCCCGGACTTGCTAAAGCAATACCCCCACGCGCTGATCGATATCCGGGATCCGGCTCAGCCCTACTCAGCGAGCGATTTCCGCAGCGACGCACTAAAAGAGCTAAAAACTGTTGCTGGCACCGGAAAGGTTCCGGTCCTGGTTGGCGGCACCATGCTGTACTACAAAGCGCTCCGCGACGGCCTGGCAAACATGCCCACCGCAGATTCTGAAGTACGAGCGGAAATAGAGGACATGGCGGCCGCATCCGGTTGGGAGTCGGTGCATCAGAGGCTGGCAGAGGTAGATCCCGAATCGGCCACGCGCATTCACCCCAACGACCCCCAGCGGCTGCAGCGAGCACTGGAAGTGTTCCTGATAACGGGTAAATCCTTATCGGAACATCACCGGGAGGAGAAACTGGCCGCAATCGGTCAGGAAGATGATTTGCCCTACCAGTTAGCCTGGTTTGCAATCCAGCCGGCAGACCGGGTCGTATTACATGAGAGAATTGGCCAACGCTTCCATCAGATG
>JAKSCP010000135.1 GCA_022360535.1 Pseudomonadales bacterium
TGACTGGTACACCGGTGATGACAAACCGGTGGATTGAGTTGCAGGTCTATTTGCCTATTTTATTTATCTATCTATTTATTTATAGAACAGGGGAATAACCACTGTCACGATAGCCCCTTCTCTGTCCGGCCGATTCTCAGCACGAATGTGACCACCGTGAAAATCGGTAATCAGTCTCGCAATATGCAGCCCCATGCCAAGATGAGGCTGACGTTGTTTTTCCTGTGGTCTTACCGAAATCATCGAGTCGAATAGGCGATCTTTCATTTCCTCTGGCAGGAATGGACCGGCGTTGGTGACTTTCACAACCGCGTGATCACGCAGTGCGCGACAGTAGATTGTGATGGGCTGATTGGGATAGGAAAACTCAACCGCATTTGCGATTAACTTATCCAGCAACTGGGCAATGTATTCAGGTACACCATTGACGTGAATCGCGTAATTGGGAACGTCCAGTTCAAACTGAGTCTCTGTGTAAGCAAGCTTGTAGCCTTCAACACAGCCACTAATCACTTCACAAAGGTCGATCTTTTCCTTTTCGGACGTTTGCAACATCTGCTCTAAACGGGTCGCCTCACTCATGTTGGTAAGAATGAGGTTCAATCGTTTAATACCTTCCTCGGCCCGTTCGATGTAAACCGCAGAGTCCTCATTCTTCTCAGTGAGTCCGAGGTTTTCCAGAGACGACCGAACAACCGTTACCGGAGTACGTAACTCGTGAGAGAGTCGAGAAGACATGTTTTCCAGATAATTCGTGTATTGAGTGAGTCGCTCTACAATACTTGAGAAGCTGCGAGACAAGTCTCCAATCTCATCAGAGTTACGCGATGGCACGATAGTATTTTGCACGCGACCACTGTCATCAATAATACCCTCCGCCTGATTTCTCAAAACACGAATTCGCGACGATATTCGCGATGCGAAGAAGAACAAGCCAAATACAACGACGATCATCACCGCCAGAATCGTGTTGAACAATTGCTCCAGAGCCTGATTACGAAAGGTCCTGAGCCCATTCATGTTCTGGTCTACTACAACCGCGCCCATGATTTCATTGGCAGCCAGAATAGGATGGGCCGCTTCCAGCAAGCGGGTTTCGGTATCTGCCAGAGTGCGAAACTGCGTCATGGGCGCACCGCGCAAGGCTGAATCGATGTGAGCGCCTTCGCGTGTTACATCGGAATACAGCTCATCGATGAAATCATTACTCGGTTTGGACAGTATCTGGTAATACAGTGGGTTCAGGAATCGATCCTGCACATACAACCAATACTTGTTAATGGGCTCTTCATTTAGTGGCTCAGCCAATAACAAGCCCGTGGCAGTTTGAATATCTCCAACGGTTAGCAGTACCCGACCACTTCGATCTACCACCTGAATACGCGAGTTGTTATGACCCATGCCAGCCACGATTCGATCTATCTCTGGGGTGGGTAAACGTAAAGAGCCCAACAGCTCGTTGTCGTCGACATTGTAGGTCGCCACTACCATGTTGACGTCGCGCTCTACGGCATCATCGACGTCGAACACAGCGAACCCAAGTCGTTCACCCAGCATTTCCATCGGGATGCTCAGCTCTACCACATAGCCTGCATTGGTTTCGTACCACTGCCCGACAATACGCTCTTCGTAGACGGGCTCACTGAAGTCCGCACGCACCTTGTACGGATAAATCAACCCCGGTTCGTAAGGTGCAATCACATAACGATCAACTGTATTGCCTTCCCGTGACAGCATGGAAATTTGCAGGAAATCA
>JAKSCP010000132.1 GCA_022360535.1 Pseudomonadales bacterium
CCGGTGGCTATTCAATCGGCTACCAAAGCAGGGCGTTCGCCAGCCACCGTTCTGATGCCATTGTCTTTTGGGTCGATTCTGGGTGGTCTCGTCACGCTGATAGGGACGCCGCCAAACATTTTGATCGCGAGCTATCGGCAGGAAGTGACCGGCGAGTCGTTTTCCATGTTCGACTTTTCACCAGTAGGTGGTGGCATCGCATTATGCGGCATTTTGTTCATGCTGTTGGTCGGCTGGCGACTGGTCAAAGTGCGCAAACAGAGTACGGGTCTCGATCTGTTTGATATTGACCACTACCTGTTTGAAACCAAGGTGCCGGAGACATCGCCGGTCAATGGGATGTTGACAGGAAAGTTTCGCGAGATATTGCGGGAGAAAAAAATGGACCTGGTGGCGCGTATCAGTGGCGATGAAGAGTTTGCGCCACCGGACGGTCGCTACAAAATAGTGAAAGGGGATTACCTGATGATTCAGGGACCCCATGATGATGTGCATGAGTTAGCGGCTGAGCAGGAACTCACCATGCACACTGCGATGAATCAACAACAGGCTTTCACTCATTCCGAGGACACCACCGTAATGGAAGTAGTGGTCACCGGAAATTCACCTTTGGTGGGCAGGACGCCGGCAGATGTTCGCTTCAATAGCCGTTATCAAATTACCCTGTTGGCAGTGTCTCGCTCTGGTACACCACATCAAAGCCGCCTGCGGCACTTCGAGTTGCAGATCGGTGACGTACTGCTCTTACATGGTGAGAAACTGAATATAGAAAGCGCCATAGGTCGTTTGAAATGTTACCCCCTGGCAAAGAGAGTTTTTGATACGAAGAACAACGTCAAGGCCAGGCCAGCCCTGCTCACATTCGTACTGGCCATTGCTGCAACAGCGCTGGGGCTGATACCCATACAACTTGCCTTGGGTATTGCTACCGTGGTCATGGCGATCACTCGCATTATTCCAGTCAGGGAGTTTTACGACGGTGTAGAGTGGCCTGTGGTTATTTTGCTGGGCGCGATGATCCCGCTCGGTGCTGCACTGCAAGATACCGGCACGACCGATCTATTGGTGGACGGTATTCTCGCCGTGGTGGGAGACCTGTCACCGATCATCATCCTGGCGGTGATTCTTATTGTCACCATGACCGTGTCCGATGTGTTGAATAACGCGGCAACGGCGATTTTGATGGCACCTATTTCTTACAACATCGCGACCACCCTGGAACTAAATCCCGATGCATTCTTGATGGCGGTGGCTGTCGGTGCATCCTGTGCTTTCCTTACTCCCATTGGGCACCAAAATAATGCATTGATTATGGGGCCGGGTGGTTACCGCTTCGGTGACTACTGGCGCATGGGATTGCCTTTGGAAATCATTATCGTCACCGTTGCCATTCCATTGCTGCTGTTTTTCTGGCCGCTGTAGTTTGATCTGCCCTGGGGGATGGGGTAGTTTAGTTCTACCACGCTTTATCGAATTAGCCTCACATGCGGGTCAATTGGAAATCTTACAATCCTGGTCAGTTCTTTGATGAATTGATTAGCAGTCCAGGTTACGCACGCAAACCTGCGCGACGTCTTGCCAGCTATTTACAATCTCTGAATCACGAAGATCTGTTGCAAAAGAAAACGGCAGCAGAGCTTGCTATCAAGACCATGGGAATTTCTTTCACTGTTTACAGTGATGCGGGAAATATTGACCGCGAGTGGCCCATGGACATTATTCCGCGCATGATTGCTGCGTCGGAGTGGGACCAGACCAGCAAAGGCCTGGAACAAAGGCTACGAGCACTGAATTGTTTTATTCACGATATCTACAATGAGCAAAAGGTTCTCAAGGACAAGCTACTTCCCAAGGAGCTGATTTTCGATTCTGGCAATTTTCGTAAACAGTGTGTTGGCATCAAGCCTCGTTACAACGTGTGGGCCCACATCTGTGGCACGGACCTGATCAAGGACCACGATGGTCAGTTCTATGTCCTGGAAGACAATCTTAGAGTGCCTTCCGGTGTTTCTTATATGTTGGAAAACCGGCGGGTAACCAAGCGGGTATTCCCAGAGCTGTTTGATAGCAACTACAACATTCGACCGGTCACTGAATACCCCACCGAGTTGTATGACATGCTGGCATCGCTTTCGCCGCGACAGGTGAAACATCCTTCTATCGTTGTATTGACCCCGGGCATTTACAACTCGGCTTATTTCGAACACTCCTTCCTTGCTCAACGAATGGGAGCTGAATTAGTTGAAGGGGGAGATCTCGTCGTTGAAGATGACAAAGTCTTCATGCGCACCATCGATGGATTGGCTCCAGTAGATGTGATCTACCGCCGCATCGATGACCTGTTTCTCGATCCATCGGTGTTTAACAAGGATTCAGTGTTGGGAGTCTCCGGCTTATTCAATGCCTGGGTAAAGGGCAACGTGGCTCTGGCCAACGCGCCCGGTGCAGGCGTGGCAGACGACAAGATCATCTACACCTATGTGCCCAAGATCATCAAATATTATTTGGATGAAGAGCCCATTCTGCCCAATGTGCCAAGCTACATGTGCATCGACAAGAAAGAACGGGATCACGTGTTGAAGAATCTGGACAAGCTGGTGGTGAAACCGGCGAATGAGTCTGGCGGTTATGGGATGCTGATCGGGCCCCAAGCCAGTAAGAAAGAACTGGCCGAGTTTCGACGCAGAATTAAAGCCGACCCGCGAAACTATATGGCACAACCTCTCATCTCGCTTTCAACGGTTCCAATACTGGGTGAACGCTCTGTAGAGCCACGGCACGTGGATCTGCGGCCGTTTATCCTGCAAGGGGCAAATACCTACGTTACCCCTGGCGGCCTGTCCCGGGTCGCGATGGTGAAGGGTTCCTATGTGGTGAACTCCTCTCAGGGCGGTGGCAGTAAGGACACCTGGATCATCGAGGACTTTTGAGCCGGTTTCGATTGTTATGTTGTTATCTAGAGTAGCAGAAAGAGTTTACTGGCAAGCTCGTTATTTGGAGCGAGCGGAGAATACTGCTCGGTTGCTTAGCGTGTTTTCAGCACTGCTTATGGATTTACCCCAGGGCACAAAACTCGGTTGGCACTCGCTGATTCAGATCACCGGCAACGAAAAAGGCTTCAACGAGCGCTTCAAGCAGGCACAGGAACGCCATGTCATTCGTTATCTATTGGCAGAGAACAACGGCGTGTCCATTCTCAATATGCTGGCCTATACCCGCGAGAATGCCAGAACCACGCGGGAAATCATGCCCACCGAGGCCTTCGAGTTGATCAATAATCTCTACTACAAGGCCAGGGAGCAGGCTGAGCCCGGTGTCGATAGAGGTAAGCGTCATGAGTTGCTCGATGGCATCGTGGCTGACTGCCAACAGATCTGGGGTTTGCTCGCCGGGACCATGAGTCGTGACTCTGCTTATAGTTTCGTGCGGATGGGTCGTGGTTTGGAGCGAGCCGATATGACCACCCGTATCGTTGACGTGGGGTCCAGCAAGCTATTGCCGGAACTGGAAGTGGAAGCGGCAGATGCTGATTCGCGGGAACCCTATGAGAACATTCTGTGGATGAATGTGTTGCGCTCCCAGAGTGCCTATCAAATGTATCGTCAGCATGTCAGAGAGCGAGTCAAGGCAGAAGAGGTAGTGCGTTTTCTTTTACAGAATGAAGAATTCCCCAGAGCGACCGCTCACAACCTCACAACAGTAACCAAAGTTCTGCACAGGCTGCCAAACAGTTCCAAAGTGAAATGGCAGACTGACAAGGTACGCAGACTGGTTCGGGATGCTGATATCGATCGCCTGCTACGGCGTGGATTGTTGCGCTATCTGGACAATGTGCAAAAAGAAATCGCCAGGGTGCATTTCAAGATCGCCGACACCTGGTTCCTGCCAAACAAGTAAGTCATGAAAAACTTTCAGTGCAGCTGCGGACAGACTTTGTTCTTCGAGAACACCTTGTGCCTGAGGTGTAATGAGAAGGTCGGCTTCGATCCTGACACATTTACCATGGGTCCGGTTGGAGATCGCAAGCTTTGCCGCAATGGTATCGACTACGATGTCTGCAATTGGTTAGTGACGGAATCGGATTCCGACTATTGTCTTTCCTGCAGCCTGAATCACACCATTCCCAATCTACTTGAACCCAATCGGCGCCGCTGGTGGAAGAGTCTGGAGCACGCTAAGCGCCGTCTTATTTATTCATTGATGTCCCTGGGCTTGCCTATTGTGAGTAAGCAGGCAAGTGAAGATGGACTCGCCTTCCAATTTATCGAAGACAAGCGCACCAATCCCAGCGTATTTGAAGAGCATGTGAGCACTGGCCATCACAACGGTCTCATCACTATTAATATTGCCGAAGCCGATGAAGTAAGCAGAGAGATCACCCGGCAGTATACCGGTGAGTTGTACCGAACTCTGCTCGGCCACTTTCGGCATGAAAGTGGTCATTACTACTTTCATCGCCTTATTGAGGGGCAGGGGCGGGAGCAGGAATTCAGGGATTTGTTTGGTGATGAGAGGCAGGACTATGGGGCCGCTCTGGAAAGCTATTATGCCAATAAAAGCACCATGACCAAGGATCCGGCTCTGATCAGTCACTACGCCCAGGCCCATCCTCTGGAAGACTGGGCTGAAGTGTGGTCGCACTACTTACATATGGTGGATACTCTGGATACTGCCAGCCACTACAACATGCAGCAGGGCTCAACCCACTGGGATGATATTGACGAGTTACTGGTGAAATGGTCGGACCTGTCGATGATGCTGAATGCGCTCAATCGCAGTATGGGGTTGGAAGATGCTTACCCGTTTACCTTATCGGAAGCGTCGCTCAGGAAGCTCCGCTTTGTTCACGGTCTGATTTATCCCAGTTAGCTGCCCAGGCTAGTGGTGGCATTTGTCTGAAGGCTTCTTTCAGGCGCTCATCCCAATTACGTTTAAGATCACGCAGAAAATCACTGCCTTCTTCGAAACGAATGGGATCGTTGGCAGTCAAGTCATCCTTCTTGATGATCAGTAACTCCACTGGAGGACCCACGCTGAGATTACTGCGCATAGTCGAGTCCATCGATACCAGGGCACACATGGCACAGGTATCCAGATTCAGCTCTGGCGTGAGTATTCGATCCAGAATGGGTTTGCCGTATTTGCTTTCGCCGATTTGCAGGTAGTTAGTGTCTTTGGAAGTGGTAATGTGGTTGCCTTCGGGATAGATCATGATGATCTCGTGATGGCTGTCACCAATCTGACCACCGATGATAAAACTGGCTTCGAAATTCTTGCCTTCTACCGCACGCTTTTCTTGTTGTTCACGACTGATGTCGCCAATATAGTCCGCCGCTTCTTGCACACTCGCCATGGTAAGCAAGTTAGGGTCGGCGTTCTGTTTAATATCACTCTTAACTTTGGCGATGGTCGCCTGCGAGGTGGCAAGATTGCCCGCGCTGAGGATGACAAACTGCTTTTCGCCATCAATGCCGAAGCGAAACATCTTGCTGTAAGTCGATACCTGATCGATACCAGCATTGGTGAGGGAGTCCGAACAAAACACCATGCCGGCGTCAACGGATACAGCTACACAGTAGGTCATGCAAATCCTGCAACTAACTTCAGCGCTGCATCATACTAAGTATAACCCCATGATCAAAGGGTTTATTTGGAATCGGCTGTAGACCAGGGTTTTCGGGGGTTGTGGCCCGGTTAGGCAGGTCAAAAAGTAGCCAAAGGCGGAGCCTCTGGCGGCATGCAATGCGAGCTATCAGCTTTACTGATAGCTTTCAGACAGATCGTCGAAGTCGTCCCATTCGAATTCGGAAGCAATGCGCTTGGAGTCCAGGCGCTCTTCGATTCGGCGGCGCAATTCGGTCAAGTGAGTCTTGGGGTTGGTGTTGCTGGATTCAGCAACGACTTCCGGTTCATCAGTGAGTTCGGCAGGCACTTCGATGATTTCTCTAGCGTCTTCCGTGTTCTCTTCCCATTTCTGTTCTTTCATAGCACACCTCAGTTAAAGCGGACGTCAGCGAAACAGGTCTCTGTTAATCGATATATCGTTGCCATAACGGAGTTACTTAAGGTTTTAATGCAATTTTGCAGATTGCCTAATCTGCCGCAGAAAAATTGCAGGAACATGACAGTCCTGGCAATTGTAATCACTGCTGAATCGAACAGCAGAAGTTGGAGTGGTAGCGAATTGTTGTCAGAGGGAATCGATGGTTTGCTGGCGCAACAACTTCTTGGCGATCTTGCCCGACGCGATACGCGGCAATTGCCCGTACTGAAACTCGATGCGCTCTGGGATTTTGAAAGCGGCAATTTTGTCCTGTAGAAACGCCTGCAGCTCCGTCTGGGAGAGTTGTTGTTGTGGTTTCAGCATCACCGTGGCGCAGGGTATTTCCCCAAGACGCTCGTCGGGAATGCCATAAACGGATACCTCACTAACAGCTCCATGTTCACAGATAGCGTATTCCACTTCGGCGCAGGCAATGTTTTCTCCGCCTCGAATCACGATATCTTTGGCACGGTCCATGATGATCAGAAAACCCAGCGAGTCGAGTCGGCCGATATCGCCGGTGTGGAACCAACCGTCTTTGAGCACTTCGGCGGTTGCTTCAGGCTTGTTCCAGTAGCCTTTCATGATGGAAGGGCCCTTGATGCAGATCTCACCCACCTGTTCGTTGTCTAACCTGTTGCCTGCCTCGTCTATGATCTTCACTTCTGTAACAGGTGGTATGGGACGGCCGGTGCTATTGGGTCTGGAGACGTAGAACTTGCCTGAAATAATGGCGCCTATTGCATTGGTCTCGGTAAGTCCGTAGCCAAGGCCAGGCACTGCCTTCTCGGGGAATTTTTCCATCATCATGCTCAGATGTTCCGGTGGCCGCGGTGCACCGCCGCTTGCCACGGTACGCAGACTGCTGAGGTCGGTGGTAGCAAATTTATCTGACTGCATGACTTCCCAGGTCATGGTAGGTACTCCATGCAGAATCGAGATACGTTCACGCTCGATTATGTCCAGTGCAGTATCGGCATCCCATTTGTACATCATCACGAACTTGCGACCGTAGATGAAACAGGCAAGGAATTGGGCATGGCTGCCGGTGACATGAAACAGCGGTACATTGGCAAGTAAGGCGGGTTGATACTCGGGATTTGGGTCCAACAATTCGGGGCGCAGGATTTCATTGATCTCTTTAACGAACTTCCAGGTATAAAGAGCGGTGATGATGGCGCGGTGGGTGGATAACACTCCCTTGGGCTCGCCGGTGGAACCGGAGGTGTACATGATGGAGGCGTCATGCTCCGGGGTGACACCTAAAGCATTTATCTCTTCGTCGCTTAATGGTTCCACCCCCTGCAACAGCGTATAGAACTCAGGCAAGGATTCAGGATCGCCTGGGCCGGGCTTGATTAATACAGCTTCAACGCCCAGCTTCTCGAGATGGGGTGCTATTGCCTGGTAACGTGGTGAATCGGTGAATGCCAGGCGGCTGCCGCTGTCTCGAAGTCCATACTCCAGTTCGGCACTTCGCCACCAGGAGTTCATTGGCACAACAATGCCACCGATCAGCGTGATCGCCATGTACGCCAGACACCACTCCGGTGAATTGCGCGCGCAGACTGCTACCCGTTCGCCAGTTTGAATGCCGTATCGTTCCAATAGCACCCGTGATAG
>JAKSCP010000334.1 GCA_022360535.1 Pseudomonadales bacterium
ACTGCTACTCTTGGCTGCAGAGCAACCAGGTCTGCAGCCTGATCTGGTGCCAGGATAATAACCAGCACAAGCAACACAGAGTCAGATGGGACTAGAAATTGACAACACGGACTTCAAGGCCGAAGACTTTGTGCTGTTCCGTGACCGCCTGCAGAGCAATCTAAGGGCATTGCAAGCTTTGCTCAAGCGACCCG
The DNA here is from genome assembly GCA_022360535.1 of Pseudomonadales bacterium. Lineage (GTDB taxonomy): Bacteria > Pseudomonadota > Gammaproteobacteria > Pseudomonadales > Pseudohongiellaceae > UBA9145. The sequence continues at coordinate 195 of JAKSCP010000334.1, forward strand.
GCTTTGGCGAGGGGCCTTTGTCCTTCGGAGCAGAACTCGAGCTCTATATCGTCGATCACGAAGCGAGGCCGCTTCACATCAATCAAGAGATCCAACGACGACTCGACGACCCCCAACTCACGTTGGAGCTTAATCGCTACAACCTGGAATACAATTTCAGTCCGTCGCTGCTGAGCGAAGGCTGTCTGGGCCTCACCCAAAGCGAGGCCATTGGCGCATTGAATCGCATCAATAGCGCAGCGTCCCAGCTTGGAGGCAGCATCGTTCCCATCGGCATACTCCCCACCCTGCAACAGTCTGACACCGGTTACCATGCCATGACGCCATTGGATCGGTTTGAAGCGCTAACGAATGAACTCACGGAGATTCGAGGCGGACCTTTCACTATAGCCATTGAAGGTGAAGAAGCCCTGCAGTTAGCAATGGATGATGTGACACTGGAAGGTGCCAATACTTCTTTTCAAATTCATCTCCGCGTACCACCCCAAGAGTTCGCTGATTTTTACAACGCAGTTCAGCTTGTTACTCCGCTCGTTCTCGCCATGGCGACCAATTCTCCAACCTTGTTCGGGCATCGGTTATGGCAGGAAACTCGTATTCCACTCTTTAAACAGTCTATTGATTGCCGCCCGAAAGATTCCATGCATCCGATGCCGGCAAGAGTGAATTTCGGCAACAACTGGATTCGAGACGGCGCCTTTGAATTGTTTGCCGAAGCGGCCTTATTGTATAGACCAATACTCCCGGCTTCCGGCGAAGAAGATCCAGAAGCGATAGTGGATGCCGGTGGCACGCCTGAGTTGCATGAACTGCGCCTGCACCAAGGCTCAATCTGGCTTTGGAATCGCCCAGTCTACGATCCAGCCGATGGTGGCCATCTGCGAATCGAACTACGGTCTCTGCCTGCCGGACCAAGCATCGTCGACATGCTGGCAAATGCTGCCCTGGCTATTGGTCTGGCCAAGGTCATGCAGAAAGAAATCAAAGGCTTGTTGCCTGCTATTCCCTTTACCTACTGCACTGCCAATTTCTATCGTGCTGCACAGAAAGGTCTGGATGCTGAGTTGTTCTGGCCATCTTTAAGACAAACACAGCCTGAGTACTATTCGGTGCCTGCCATTCTCGAGAAACTACTGCCTGAAGTTCCTGAGCACCTCAGTGCTATGGGTTTTCTGGAAGAAGATTTCAAACCGTTCCTGGCAGTTATCGATGAGCGACTACAGAGCAGGCAAACTGGTTCCCGCTGGCAATTGAAAAAGTTAGCTGAACTAAGAAACGACATGCATAAGCGAGAAGCACTGGTAGAGATGCTGCTTCAGTACCAGAAGAACAGTGCAGACAATATCCCAGTAGCTCAGTGGCAGTAGGCAGTTTGCATCAAGGTAGTTCAACTGAAATGGAGCAGTTTCGTTACTGGAAAAATCCAGACCCTGATGACCTGGGAGAGAATGTCTACGAGTTTCTCGACAGCCTGACCGGGCCCACCCATATTCACCTCAGCGGACAGGACTCCTCGCGCTGCCGTTTCGCCACAACCCTGTTACATGGCAATGAACCGTCTGGCTTACACGCTGTCTTTACTCTGTTAAAAAGACAGATCACACCGGCGATCGACATCCACATCCTCATTCCGAGCGTGGACGCCGCCAAGCAGGCACCAGGATTCATCTATCGCATGCTGCCCCACCAGAAAGACCTTAATCGCTGCTTTCAACCACCCTATGGTGATAGCGAGCAAGACCTGCTAGCCAAGGAAATCCTGCACAAACTGGATTCATACCACCCTGAGTGCGTCATTGATATTCACAATACGTCAGGTTCCAGCCCCTCATTCGGGGTTACCACCTTTATGGACGCGAAACATGATGCACTTGTTTCATTGTTCACCCATCGCATGATCGTGACCGATATCAAGCTCGGCGCACTGATGGAAATCAGCGAAAACCTGGTGCCCACGGTAACCATCGAATGCGGTGGCGCTCAGGACCGAGAATCCCATCTGTTAGCCACCGAGGGTTTGGAGCGCTATATGACCCAGGAGGAAGTCCTGACAATTGGGCATACGGATATGTCTTTGGAGTTCTTTCACAACCCACTGCGACTCGAACTCAAAGAAGGAAGTGAAATTGCCTACGGTGATCACTGCCTGATGGATGACGGTGTCACCTTGCTTCCGGACATTGAAAACCATAACTTTGGCTATGTGGACAAACCTGATCGCCTGGGATTTGTATCCGGGAATTTGGATGACACTTTGGCCGTGAAAAACCCACTTGGGGAGCAAAAGGCATCGCAGTTCTTTGAACTAAGAGACGGCGCACTCTATCCTATGGACAGACTCAAGCTCTTCATGGTTACCACCAATCCGGAAATAGCCAGAAAAGACTGCTTATTCTACCTGGTGAGGCCGAACTGAGAGGACTCTTAACTCACCCCTCTCAACTCACCCACAACTCACTCTCAGCACACACCCAATACGTAACAGCTCTAATTCAGCGGATGCAGAGTCACTGGCAAATGAGTAAAGCCATTGACAAAGCTTGAATAGACCCGTTGTGGTTCGCCGGTGACTTCGACTGTGTGGAAGCGAGCCGAAATCTCTTCCCATAGAATCCTAAGCTGCATCTCTGCCAGTCTGTTACCCATACACCGGTGCAAGCCGAATCCAAATGACAGATGTTGTCGAGCCTTGTCACGATCAATGAGGAACTGATTGGCGTTCTCGATCACCTCTTCGTCTCGATTACCGGAGGCATACCACATAATCACCTTGTCGCCAGCCCGGATTTGCTTACCACCAAGCTCGGTATCAACTAACGCGGTACGCCGCATATAGGCAAGCGGCGTTTGCCAGCGAATAATTTCAGACACCATATTCGGTATTAACGAAGGGTCGTTGCGCAGCTTGTCATACTCACCAGGATTTTCATTGAGCGCCAACACACCACCGGAGATAGAATTTCGAGTGGTATCATTACCGCCCACAATAAGCAGCAATATATTGCCAAGAAACTCCATAGGGGGCATGTTACGAGTTGCTTCCCCGTGAGCCAGCATAGACACCAGGTCATTACCCGGTTCGGCATTGATACGTTCATCACGCAGCCTGGTGAAGTAAGCCAAACACTCTTGCATGATGTCCCAGCGTTCCTGGTAGGTCTCGACCACTCCCGCTCCAGGAATGGCTGTGGCCACATCCGACCAATGGGTCAGTTTGTAGCGCTCGTCAAATGGAAAATCAAACAGGGTTGCCAGCATCTGCGTTGTTAACTCCACAGAAACACGCTCGACCCAATCAAACTCTTCGCCAACAGGCAGACTATCCAAAATCGTGCACACTCGCTGCCGAATTAAGGATTCGAGCTTCTTCAGATTGGCTGGGGCCACAACGGGTTGCGCTATGCGCCGCTGCTCGTCATGTTTTGGCGGATCCATCGCAATGAACATGGGCAGAGTGAACTCTTCGAATTGGTCCACGATGCCAATGGTTGGTTCTGAAGAATAGATCTGATGTGAAGTATCAACCTGCATGATGTCGTGATACTTCATGACTGACCAGTAGGGCCCCACCGCAGAGTCGGCACAGAAATGCACAGGGTCCTCTCGCCTTAAGCGCTCCATGAAGGGGTGCATTTCGTTGGCCTGCCAAATCCCTGGATGCGACAAATCTATGTCTTCCAGGGCCATGCTGTAGGGATCGCGCCCAACCATACTCCACTTGCTTTGAGTGGAAGGATCTTTCGCTCGAGTTGTGTTTGCTGTATCAGTCATAAGTCGAAATTCAATGTTTCATTAGACAGGGTTCTAACTCACTTCGGGTCAAAACTAAAACTGGAATTCAGGGGTTTGCACCACGAGACCATCAATCTCTTCGCTAACTTTAATCTGACAAGACAAGCGGGAGTTTTCTTTTCTATCGCTGCTTAGGCTAAGCATCGCTTCTTCCATGGGGCTGATTTCTTCGAGTTTATCTACCCACTCCTCATTCACATAAACATGGCAAGTAGCGCATGAACATGCACCTCCACAGTCAGCATCGATCCCTGGCACGCCATTGGTCACGGCTGCAAGCATGACTGAGCTCCCCACTTCTGCTTCCACAGGATGCTCACTGCCATCGTGTTCAATAAAGAGAATTTTTGTCATCGGTATTTCAGTTCCTTGGCACTACGTTTCGATGCGCAAACATAGCAGGATGTCCTGCTTAGCAAAAGTCGAAGAATCGGTAAAACAGCCTACTAAGACTTCGGGCAGGCACTAACCTTCACTCCGACACAGGCCAAAATCTCTGCCTCGCTGACTTCATCCCGAGCGGCTAATCACCCACCAAGCCCCTATATTACTAGGCTGTAATAATTCCAGGATTAATTCGCCAAAAGTCCCTTGTAGCACTGGCTCTGGCGGCAGCGGAGTGATTTAATACGCCGCGTTAGATTTCAGGAATCTTCCGCAGTGACTAACCCGATTGGCGCTATCTTTGGCCGCTCCCCAATTCGTCCGCTACAAGGTCATATGGCGAAGGCGAACGCTTGCGTGGACTTGCTCGGAGAAATCATCACTGCCAGCGCCGGAGAAGACTGGGGCCGTGTCGAAGAGCTTCAGTCAGAACTCCAGGAAGCCAAAAGCGATGCTGATGAAATCAAACGGGATATTCGCAGCCACCTTCCCACCAGCTTGTTCCTGCCAGTCGCTCGCACCGACTTGCTGGAACTACTAAGAATTCAAGATGACATTACTTTTCGTTGCAAAGACGCTGCAACGATGGTGCTTATTCGGAAAATGGTAGTGCCTCAGGAACTGCTCGCTCCAGTCAAAGCTTTTTTCGAAAGCACACTCTCGATCGTACAGCAGGCGCAAACTGTCATTAACGAACTTGATGAGTTATTGGAAACCGGGTTCAGAGGCAAGGAAGCCGAATTCGTAGCCACCTTGATATCTCGTTTAGATGAGATGGAGGCCTCCAATGAAAAAACCGAAGTCAGTCTGTTGAGTGAAGTTGTAAAACACGAACAATCAATACCTCCAGTTGATGCAATCTTTCTCTATAAATTTATCGATTGCATCGGAGCTATCGCTCACTCAGCAAGAAAAGCGGGATCAAGACTACTAGTTGTTATGGCCAGCTAATAATAAGAAGAAGCGCTATCGAGTAACCACCAGATGTCAGAAATACTCTCTCAGTACGGCACAATGTTGCTGATAATGGCCTGCGTCTTCGGGTTTTTTATGGCCTACGGCGTGGGCGCCAATGATGTAGCGAATGCCATGGGTACCTCAGTTGGTGCCCGCGCCATCACCATCAAACAAGCCATCATCATCGCCATGGTCTTCGAGTTTTCTGGCGCCTATCTGGCCGGGGGTGAAGTTACTTCGACGATTCGTAGCGGCATTATCGACGTCGAAACCGCTGGCTTCGACCAGAATCCGGAGCTCTTAGTCTATGGCATGGTGTCTTCATTATTAGCAGCAGGAGTCTGGTTGCTATTGGCTTCCTGGAAAGGTTGGCCAGTGTCCACCACCCATTCGATCATAGGTGCCATCGTCGGCTTCGCTGTGGTTGGCATATCAGCCGATTCGGTTATGTGGGGTCAAGTCGCCTCTATCGTTGCCAGCTGGGTAGTCTCACCGGTTTTTTCCGGGATTATTGCCTTTGGTATTTTTATGAGTGTGCAGTATCTGGTTCTGGACACCGACGATCCGTTTGCCAATGCCAAGAAATTCATCCCCGGCTACATCTTTTTAGTTGGATTTATGATCTCCATGGTGACTCTGGTTAAGGGTTTAAGTCATGTTGGGCTGAAGGTCTCTTTCGGGCAGGCCGCAATTTATGCAACGGGTATCGGCATCATTGTGATGGCTATAGGCTTCTTTCTGTTACGTAACATCCAGGAAGATCCCGCCGAGAACGAAGAGAACCGGTTTTCATCTTTGGAGCGACTGTTTGGCGTACTTATGATCTTTACCGCCTGCTCCATGGCCTTTGCCCACGGTTCTAACGACGTAGCAAATGCTATTGGCCCGCTGGCTGCGGTGAATTCCGTCGTCAGCAGTGGCGGTGTGTTTGCCGAAGAATCCGCATTGCCTGTGTGGATTTTATTTCTCGGTGGTGGCGGTATCGTCGTAGGTCTGGCGACCCTGGGCTATCGTGTAATCGCCA
>JAKSCP010000125.1 GCA_022360535.1 Pseudomonadales bacterium
ACTTCGCAGATCAGGGCCTGGGGGTGGAAGCTCACCGTGGAACTGACGCTCTCCGCCAAGGCTGCCAATTCCTGCAGGATCTTCTCTTGCTGCACCTCACTCAGTTCAACTAATTGAGGGAAGAACAGGGCATACCAAAGATTTTTCCGTCCAGGGCTTTCAGCCGCAGAGGATTTATCCAGCGGCTCTCTGTGTTCACCAGGCTGCTTCCCGTTTTGCTGTTTGTCGGGAACGGGCAGCTCGATGACCTGGGCGCCCGCTGCCTCTGGCAGCGGTAATTGGACTCTGGGTTCGGAGTCCTCCATGGTCTACTCAGGGGCTTAATCGGTGGTTTGGTGGTGATAGAGATTGAGCCGGGTAGTAAAAGGCCGGAAGTTGCCACGGGCCTTGAGCAGGGTCACTTCAGCCTCGGAAAACTCCCCATTATTATCCGGAGAATCCTTTATTTGCATACGCATTGGCGATGGTGAGTACTTACTATCATTATGCTTGAAGAGTACCCCCAGGGTCTCGCCAGTCTCTCCGGCCAGCTGCAAACGGCGCAGAACCCGGCCCGGTAACCAGTTCTGCCAGGCTAATACCAGGCCGCAGTTTTGGGTCTGCAATGCCTTTTCCATACTCCATAAAGCATCGCGGCAGGAGGTGTCCGCTTTCACGATCAGGACTTGTCGGGTATCGATGCCAGCCTGAACCAGAGCCGGCGCGTAAAGTTGATAGGGAGGAGCTACCCAGAGAATCCATTTACCCTGCGCGATCATGGAACGCATCAGGGGCATCAGCAGTTGTAATTCACCCATACCCCAATGGCGGGTGACCACTTCCACCAAACCACTGCGTGGCCAACCCCGACCAGGAAGAATGTCATCCAATTCGGGGAAACCGGTGCTGTATCCGTGCCGACCTTGCCCGGCCAACTCGCAGCCGCGCCACAGTTTTGGGTTGCGCTGCAGCAAGCGTTCGATGGGCTTATCTTGTTCCTGGGAATCTTGTGCGCAATGTCTGTAAGCCGCGCCAGCCGTGGGCTCTGGCCCTATTGCCGAGCCGGAGAGTGTTGCCATTCTCTCATTTATTGCACTGTTCATATCACATCCACACCTATCTAATACTGTATTTTTATACAGTATAAAGGCATGTGTTTTTTCCTGGCAACTACTTTTTAAAGCTTTATCTATTTTCTAACCAAAATCCAGTAATACGTTGTTGTTTAAGGAAAATTAGGCCTAAAGCTTTGCCAAACTACGCCGTTAAGCCAAAAGAACGTTGACTCTGTAACGGAGCCGCTATGAGCAAGAAGCCAGACATGGTGATTGTTGTACTCACCTTGTTTGTTGTGAGTGTACTGGCTAGCAGCGTGGCACAAAGCGCATTGATGTAGCGCTTGAAGGGATGCCCCGGGGTAAGCCAACCCCTACAAAAAGTAGTCGGATATCGAATCCAAGATAACCAGAAGGGATAGAAACGCCAGGGATAGGTAGGGAAGTCGCTCTATGAAAACCGCCCCGTGGGTTAACACCTATGCAGTATCGGGGCGGTATATTTTTTCCGGTGTCGCTACAGCATCCAACCGCACATCCCACACCTCCGTAGGAAACGGTTCAGTCAACTGGCACTCATGTGCCAATCCCACCAGCAGCGGCTGACTGCGTCGATTAAAAATCTTGAAACTGAAAGTGCGATCGTAAAAACCTTTGCCCATGCCAAGGCGAAAACAATTGGCATCGAATCCTACCAGCGGCACAAACACCACATCGAAAAGCGTGGGGGAAATAATCACATCAGGAAGTGGCGGTTCGGCAATTCCCCAGTTGTTTTCAGTGAGTTCGGTATTACTGTCATAAGGTGCAAAGGTAAGCACCTCTTCATTGTCTTTACTGATAACAGGCAGAAAGCATTCTTTGCCCTGATTAAGGGAAAGTTCTACCAGGGGGTGGGGATCTATTTCGCCGTCGAGTTTTTGGTAAAAAGCGACACGGGAAGCGTTAGTAAAAAATTCTTCGCCTGAAACAATGCTCAGCAGTCCTGCGGAGGCAGCTGCTTGATCAGCATCATTGAGACTTCTGCGTGCCTCTCGGAGAGACTCTCTGAGAGCCAGCCGTTCTTCTTTATTCATGAAATCAGGGCAGGGACCACCAGCGTAAGAATCAAGCTCCCCGGAACACCGCTACCAAAATTGCCCTGAACCAAAAGGTTCAGGTGGTGGCTCCCGCGATGTATAAGGCTTTCCGACTTGCGGACCTGCACACCAACATCTAACGAGTTGCCTCCGGGTTTATAGATATCGGCTCAAGAACACCTTTGATTGGCAAATGTCCTAGGGAACTCTAAGGCAAGTATAGCTTGGGCAGGGGCAGCAGGGAACCCGCGTGATACGCGGATTTCCCGAGCCAGATCAATAGTCTATAAGCCTTTCACCGTCCCACAAGATGACCGAAAATTGACAGCGGATTTTCTCCCACATGTGAACGTAGGAAATTTCCTATGCCTATGGATGTAATTGGAGTAGCTATTTTGTCTTGAAGAGCCGGAACTAGATTTCCAGCTGACGAGAAGAGGCCAAGGCCAGATCGATCTTGTCTTCGATGCCTTTAAGCTGCTGCGCGGTGCCAGCTCTGGTTTCATTAATCATCTTGTTCTTGCGCAACATGTCATGAGTAATGTTTAAAGCAGCCATTACGGCAATTTTTTCGGCGCCGTGAATATTGCCGCGTCCTTTAATCTTGCGCATGTTTTCATCGAGGTAACGGGCAGACTTGATTAGGGCTTCCTGATCTGAAGGCGGGCAGTTAACCTGATATTCCTTGTCGAGAATTTTGACTTGTACGGCAGTACTCTGTTCGCTCATTGTTGTTTATCCGCTCTTACTGTTGAGTCCTTTTACCAGACTCAGGCATTGTCCATCGCCTTGAGGCGATCAAGGATGGACTGCAGTTTGGTTTTGGCTTCCTGATTTTTTTCCATCAGCTGCTGGCGTTCAGAATTCCAGGAACTCTGAGTGTCTTTCAGCATCTGATTTTCCCGTTTCATTTCGGCGCAGAGGTCGATGAGATCATCCACCTTGGCACTGAGATTGTCGAAGCTTTCGTCGGTCATATCGTAGTGTGTTGAAATTATTGAAATTCCAGTAGTCGCAATGCACTACTGACATAAGTTTAGGATTTACATTAACAATGCGGTAACTATAGAGCCGCGCCTGTAATGGGTCAACAACGGGTTGGGCAAAAGAAACAAAAAAACAGACGAAAATGGGACTTGGTTCCACAATAGGACAACTATATGCTTGTGCGCCTGAAACACAGTAGTACGTATGAGGATCTTATGGCCGCCAAGCCGAACATCTATCGCGAAATGAAAAATCGCCGTAAAGAACTGATGGCTCAGATGGAGCCGAACAGTATTGCGCTTATTCCTTCCGCGCCACTCAGCATGCGTAACAATGATGCTGAATATCTGTACCGACAAAACAGTGATTTTTACTATCTTACCGGATTCCCGGAAGAAGAAGCTTTGTTGGCATTGATTCCCGATCGCAAACAAGGCGAAGCAGTGTTGTTCTGTCAGGAAAAGAACAAAGAAAAAGAGTTATGGACTGGCATCTTGATGGGACCTGAGGTCGCCCAGAAAGAATTGGGTTTGGACGACGCTTTTCCTATTAGCGACATCGATGACATCTTGCCCGGTCTGATCGAGGGCAGAGACCGCGTCTACTATGCCATGGGAAAGGATGACAAGTTCGATGATCGTGTCATGAACTGGGTCAAGGTGATTCGCAGCAAGGCGAAAATGGGTGCCCACCCCCCGGGAGAGTTTTTAGTCCTGGATCATCTGCTGCATGAGCTGCGCCTGATAAAAAGCAACAATGAGATCAAGCTAATGGAGCAGGCCGCGAAGATCTCTGCAGAAGGCCATCGCAGAGCAATGGCAGTCTGTAAGCCGGGAATTAGGGAATATGAGATGGAGGCTGAATTGCTTCACGAATTTGTGCGCAATGGCAGTCGTGCACCGGCTTACAATTCTATAGTGGCCGCAGGCGATAATGCCTGCATTTTGCACTACAACACCAACAATGCAGAAGTTAAAGAGGGAGACCTGGTACTTATAGATGCTGGTTGTGAGTATGAACACTATGCTTCTGACATCACGCGTACCTTTCCTGCCAGCGGTAAATTCAGTCCTGAGCAGAAAGCAATCTATGAGATCGTGTTAGCCGCGCAGGAAGCAGCCATCGCGGCAGTTAAGCCGGGCGCTGCCTGGGACGAACCCCACAATGCTTCAGTAAAGGTTATTACCCAGGGCCTGGTGAAGCTAGGTCTGTTAGAAGGCCGGCCCGCACAACTGATCAAGAGTGAAGCCTATAAAGACTTCTACATGCACCGGGTAGGTCACTGGATTGGGATCGACGTGCACGACGTCGGCGACTATAAGATAGATGACGATTGGCGCCTGTTGGAAGCCGGCATGGTGACGACTATAGAGCCAGGAATCTATATTGCGCCGGATAACACGAAAGTGCCCAAGAAATGGCGCGGCATCGGTGTGCGCATCGAGGATGATGTGTTGGTCACGAAAACAGGGCACCGCATTCTCAGCAAGGGCATTCCCAAGACAGTTGCCGAGATCGAAGACTTTATGTCCGGCGCTGTGCACTAAACCATGCTCATTGAGTCACCCCGAAACGAATACGATGTGCTGGTGGTGGGTGGCGGCATGGTGGGTGCCAGTTTTGCTCTGGATCTGGCGCGACGTAGCGCTAATTCATCAATTTCTATCTGTGTGATAGAAGCGGTAGCACTTGGCGATCAGACTAATCAACCAAGCTTCGATGCCCGCTCTACAGCATTGGCCTGGAGTAGCCGTGCTATCTACGAAGCAATGGGCGTCTGGAAGCAACTTGCCGCAGTGGTCACCCCCATCGAAGAAATTCAGGTGTCTGACCACGGCCACTTTGGGGTGACCCGTTTGCATCACAGCGAGCAGGGTGTGGAAGCCTTGGGTTATGTGGTTGAAAATCGTGAGTTGGGTACAGTCCTGAATGCTGCTCTGACTGCTTCCCCCGTCATCGAGTTACTCGCCCCGGCCACAATTCAATCGGCAACACCCCGCACTGAGGGAATGGATGTTGAAATTGAACTGGCAGATCAGCGAAAAAAGATAAATGCGAAATTGGTCGTTCTCGCTGATGGCGGTCGTTCTCCCTTATGCGCCCAACTCGGTATTGATCATTCCCGGGAAAACTACGAGCAGAGTGCGCTCATTACTAACATTGGAGTGGAAATTGACCATGGCAATGTGGCTTATGAGCGCTTTACCGAATCGGGGCCTCTGGCCGTGTTGCCACTGCAGGAGTTTGAAGGGCAGGCGCGTTGTTCCCTTGTGTGGACGGTGAAATCGGGGAATGAACAGTCACTTGTGGATTGCAGTGAAGAAGAGTTTATCCAGCAGCTGGAAAGCCTCTATGGCAACCGACTGGGATTCATTCTTAAAGTAGGGCAACGTTTCAGCTATCCACTTAGCCTAACCGAGGCCAAGGAGCAGATACGCCCGGGATTGGTGTTACTGGGAAACGTTGCTCACACCCTGCATCCGGTTGCCGGTCAGGGCCTTAATCTTGCCCTGCGTGACTCTGCCTGTTTATCCGAGACCATTGCTAATGCCGCGGAGGCGGGCCGCTCTCCCGGATCGATGGCGGTACTGCAAAGCTACCTGGATCAACAGACTCCAGACCAGCACCAGACGATGCTGTTTACCGATCAAATGACAAAGCTGTTTTCATCTGCCCAACTGAGCAAAGTGATTACTCGAAAGATGGGACTGTTGAGTCTGGATCTGGTGCCAACCCTGCGACAGGAGTTTGCCCGCCGGGCAATGGGAACTTAGTTAGAGCCCTGTCTTTTTGTTAGCAGTCTTTAGCGGCCGTTTAATTGCCCAGAGCTGCACGAATGCCTTCAATACGATTGCGATTCGCACCGAGGTCGCTGTAGCCTAGTCGGGAAGCCGAGCGCACATGAGTCATGCCGCTGCCGCTGTCATAGAGAAACTCTACATCATCCACATAACCCATGATGCGTGAAGTAAATTCAGCGTAGAGGTAGTTGCCTTCCGAACTGACGATGTTGGCTTCATCCAGATCTATCAGCACTTGTTCTATCTGATCCAGGCTGGCGTTGAGTGGCTGAATGCCGTGTTCTTCATCGCTTTCGAAACTGGAAACACAGTTTGGTGATTCAGGGCAGGGGGTGAGTCGGTCGTCCTGG
>JAKSCP010000238.1 GCA_022360535.1 Pseudomonadales bacterium
CAGACCAAACGCACGCCGCACTACTGTTCCGGCTGTCCTCACAGCCAATCAACTCGTGTCCCCGAAGGCAGCCGCGCCCTTGGTGGCATTGGCTGTCACTACATGGGTATCTGGGAAACCGGCAACCGCCGGGCGGAGACCTTTACCCATATGGGTGGCGAAGGTGCCACCTGGATCGGTCAGGCCCCATTCACTGAAACCCCCCATGTCTTTCAAAACCTCGGTGACGGCACCTACTTTCATTCCGGCTTGCTGGCAATACGCCAGACCCTCGCCGCTGGAGTCAACATTACCTACAAGATTCTGTACAACGATGCGGTAGCCATGACCGGTGGCCAACCCGTAGACGGGATGCTCAGCATTGCACAGTTGATCCAGCAACTGCGTGGCGAAGGGGTGAAACGCATTGCCCTGGTTTCCGATAATCCTGACCAGCATCGACACATCGAATACTTCAGTGGTTATTCCCTGCATCACCGCGATGAGCTGCTTACTCTCGAGACTGAGTTGCGGGAAGTGCCAGGTACCAGCGTGCTGATCTACGAACAAACCTGCGCCGCGGAAAAGCGTCGCCGACGCAAGCAGGGAATATTGGAAGACCCGCAACTGCGGGTTGTGATCAATCCGGAAGTCTGCGAGGGCTGCGGCGACTGTAACGACGAGTCTAACTGTCTTTCTGTGGGTCCATTGCACACTGAGCTGGGAGTCAAACGACAGATCGATCAGAGCGCCTGCAACAAAGATTACAGTTGCCTGCGCGGATACTGCCCGAGTTTTGTGACGGTCACCGGTGCTGAGCTGAAAAAATCCGGCACCTCATTGCAGCAGGCCAATCTACCTGCACTGCCGACGCCGCAGCTCGCGCCGACTGATGAGCAGCCGTGGAATGTGATCGTTACCGGCGTGGGCGGCACTGGTGTACTTACCATTGCCTCTATCATGGCGATGGCGGCCCATCTCGAAGGACTGGGCTGCGCCACCATGAACCAAACTGGTCTGGCACAAAAATTTGGCGCCGTGGTCAGTCACGTGCGCATTGGTAAAACCCAGGACGCCATCAAGGCGGTGCGTATTGCCGCCGGTGACGCGCATCTCCTGCTGGGTTGCGATCTGATGGTAGCGGCCAGCGATGAAACCATCGTCAAGCTGAATTCCAGACACTCCCATGCCATCGTCAATGACTATGTGGCGCCGGGCTCCGATACCTTAGCCAATCCCGATGCGAAAGTGCCGGTCGATGCATTGAAAAAGCTAATCGAGTCCGAAGCCAAACCCGGCGCCGCCGAATTCGTTAAGGCAACCGCACTGGCAGTCGGTCTGTTAAACGACAGCATCGCCAGCAATATGTTCATGCTGGGCTATGCTTATCAGCGCGGATTGGTGCCGGTGTCAGCGGAAGCCATCTGCAACGCCATTCGTCTTAACAACGTGGCGGTGGATTTCAATCTGGACGCCTTTACCTGGGGCCGGCACGCTGCCTGTCATCCCGATATCGTCACTGCTGCGGCGAAGTTGCCAGCCCCTTTTGAACCGATTACAGATTTACCGGCGCTAATTGATGATCGCAGCGAACGCCTGGGAATCTATCAGAACACCGCGTATGCCAAACGTTACCGAGATCGGATCGAACAACTGACTGCAGTCGAAAAAGCACTGGGCCTTGCCCCGGAATTGCCATTGACCATGACCGCGGCGCGCTCCCTTTACAAACTCATGGCCTACACGGATGAATACGAGGTGGCCAGACTGCACAGCGACGGCAAGTTTGCTGCCGCCATCGAGTCCCAGTTCGAACCTGGCGCGCGGGTGAGCTACCACATGGCACCACCATTTCTCAGCCGGAAAGACAGCAACGGCCGCCACCGCAAGTTGCGATTTCCCGGCGGCATCAACCTCCTGTTGAAATGGCTGGCGCGTCTGCGTTTTCTGCGCGGAACCGCATTCGATCTGTTTGGCTATCAGACTGATCGCAAGGAAGAGCGTCAGCTCATCACAGAATTTGAGACGCAGCTGGACCAGATCATAGCGTCACTGAATCAAGACAACTTCGAAACAGCGCTGGAATTGGTGGCGCTACCTGACAAGATTCGCGGCTACGGTATTGTTAAATCCAATGCCATCGCCGCCACACGCAAGCGCCAACAAACCTTGCTGCTGAAATTTCTGGGTCAGGTGCCACAAGCGCTGGACCTGGAAGAAAAGGCGGCGTAACGAAAATGTCTATCGAGAGAATTAAGAGAATTAACAGGAACAGTTTGATGAATTCAGGAATGAATGCGCAACACAACACGGTAACAACAAAAAACACGATGCAACATAAAGCACACCCCGAATACGACCAGCATGAACAAGTTGTCGTTCATGATACGCCAGAGTTGCGCGCAATCATTGCGATTCACAATTCCAGTCTCGGCGTCGCTACCGGTGGCTGCCGCATCTTTCCTTACCAGTCTATGGACGAAACACTGACCGACGTCCTGCGTTTGTCGCGCGGTATGACTTACAAGTCAGCG
>JAKSCP010000308.1 GCA_022360535.1 Pseudomonadales bacterium
ATTTCTGTAAAGAATATACTACGGAATAAACTAATAAGCTTCATAGCGTCCCATTCGCGGAATGGGACGCTCATTAGAGGCTAGGGTACTTATCAAGATAATAAATTAACGACGAGTTTAGTTCTGCTTTCCCTGCTGGTTTGTTTGTCTGTAATTCGCCCATACCTATTTTCTATATTGCTACCCTCTTTTTTCTGCTCGGAGTTGCTTAAGTTGGCTGGTAAATCTCTTAGCTTCTTACTCAACAGCAAAATCCATTAACCGTAGCAGAAGATGAACATGCTCTCGGCTTATGAAATAATCCTGCTTCCTAACCGAGAGAAGCTTTACCCGCACCATGCTAGACGAACAACAAATCCGTGATCTCGTTACGGAACATGGCAGCACCGTCAATATAGGACGTTCAATCGGTCAGCTTGTCGCGGACGGCGAACTCCCTCGTCTACAAAACGCGACTATCCTCGAAGGCAAAGTTTCTGATTCCGTTTTCAGCGAGCAACTAAAGACCAGGCAGGGTAAATCTCTGCGCCTGATGTTCCGCAACAACCGAATTTCCACTCACGACGTAAATCGCGGTGCCATACCTTTTAAGGATCAAGTTCTGGCATTCAATCATGATCATATGCTGAAACTCGTGAGTCGTGTGCTCGGTAGCTCCCAGTTCGAAGTCCCTGGGTTACAACCGAGTTCCTCCGTCATTCCTGCAGAGAATCTGCAACTCATCTTGTTGGAAAATGTTCTGCGACTGTATAACGCTGAAAGTTCAACCGACACTTCGTTGTTTCAACACTGGAAAGCTGCCAAAGAAGAAGGTTTGAAGGTTCTCAATTATGCAGGCCACGAAATCAATGTTGGTGATTTGACTCCCAATGGCAGGCTGCCGTATCTGATGGATACGCCTAGCACCAAGGACAAGGAAGACAGAACTTCCGATCCAGCCTCATTGATCGCAGCCGGTGTATGCACCCCTGCGCAGTATGCTCAGATTCGCAACTCTTCTGTAATGGCGTTTGGCATTGTCTCTCAATACCTCACTACCCGCGGGATGGTGTTGGTGGACACCAAAACTGAGCACGGTATCAATAGTGAGGGTCGCATAGTCGCCGCTGACGAGCTATACACCATGGACTCATCCCGCTTTTGGAAACTGGATGATGATGGTGAGTTGCTTATGCGAGAGGGCAAGCCAGTGTCATTCTCGAAGGAATTCGCCCGCGGCATGGTGAAAGAAAAGGACCAGCAATTCACTGAAGAACAAGCCAATGAGATTGCAGTTCGCTATATTCAGGGTTTGCAACATCTTACGGGTGAAGAATTTACCCCGGATTTGCGCCCACGGGATGAGCGTATTGTGGATTCCACCAATAAGATTCTGGATCACCTGTTATAGTCGACTAAGTAATAGAAATCAGTAATCGAAATCAGAGGACCTGCATGAGATCGAACACGAAACTAACTGGGGCCGTAATACTCAGCTTGCTGGCCGCATCCTGTGCCCCGGAATCTGAGCCTGAGCAGGCGGCAACCGGTGGGACCGTAACCCTGGCAGACTACCAGCGAGCGGAGCAGTTTCTATCTCAAAACACCAATGAGCTGGTGCACGATTCGCTGATTTCCCAGTATTGGCAGCAGGATGATCGTCTCGTTTATCGTAAGCGAACAGCCACCGGTTCAGAAGCGCTGATTGTAGATCTCACTACAGGCAGCAGGACCTCGCTCTACGATCCCATTGCGTTGGCCGCCGCGCTCGAACCCTTTAGCGATGAAGATGTGGAAGCGAATGATCTCGCTGTGTCCGCTATCGAAATTGCAGATGATCTTGAATCTATCGAATTTGATTTCGATGAGCGCCGCTACACGCTCAGCGCGCAAGATGGTTCTTTGCAACAACATGCGGAATCTCCTGACAATGAATATCTGTCGCCTGATGGTTCCAAAGCCGTGTTTATCGAAGACCACAATCTATGGCTGAGGGACACCGCCAGTAATGGGCTTACTCAGCTCACTTTTGACGGCATCGAGAATTACGGCTACGGCACTAATAACGCGGGTTGGTTACGGGATGAGGGGCCGGTGCTGCTGTGGTCGCCGGATTCCAGCAAGATCGCGACCTTTCGTCATGATGCACGAGAAGTGGGCGACATGTTTCTGTACACCACAGCGGTAGGACATTCGGAACTGGATGCCTGGAAGTATCCGTTGCCAGGCGACGACCACATCTTCATGATTGAGCGCGTGGTAATCCATCTCGACCCCTCGCCGAGACTGGTGGCTCTGGATATGCCCCCCGATGCCCATCGCTCTTCCACATCAGACCATGTGGCGGGCAGGGGAGGTCGTTTTCTCGATGTAGAATGGAGCGAAGACAGCCAGACCCTGGCTTTTCTTTCCTCGTCCCGTGACCATAAGTCAGCCACCTTACGCATTGCTGATCCCGAAACGGGCGCCGTGAGAGATGTCTATAACGAAACCGTCGCCACCTATTTTGAGTCAGGTTCGTCAGATGCTAATTGGCGAGTATTGCATGATCGCAATGAATTTCTGTGGTTTTCTGAGCGAGATAACTGGGGGCATCTCTATCTCTATGATTTGACCAGCGGAGAGCTCAAGCATCAGATCACCAGCGGTAACTGGGTCGTGTTGGAAGTTGAGCAAGTCGATACAGAAAACGACCAGGTTTATTTTACAGGCAGCAATAAAGAGGCAACTGACCCCTATTTTCGTTACCTGTACCGGGTCAATCTCGATGGTTCCGGCCTGCAGTTGTTGACGCCCGAGCCAGCAAATCATTCCATTACCTGGTCTGAATCGCGCGATTACTTTACCGACGTGTATTCAACGCCCACGGAACCACCAATTGCCGTAATTCGAAACAAGGAAGGAGAGCGAATCTTCGAGCTGGAGCAGGCCGATATATCGGAGTTGCTTGCTAGCGGTTGGGTGGCACCAGAGCCATTCAGCGTCAAAGCCCGTGACCAGCAGACGG
>JAKSCP010000255.1 GCA_022360535.1 Pseudomonadales bacterium
GAGCTTTCGATCACTCCAGCCGAGTCTGCGGTCTCGGGAACAATTGAATTTGACCCACAAGCCTTGGCGAATGAATTTTTGAGTTCCGAACTCCTCAACGATTGGGTGCTATTCAACGAACGACTGCAGGCCGACTTTCGTACTGTATTCACTACTGACAACAGTGGTTTGCGACTGGAGTCACTCAGCGTGGATTTGGATGGGGCTGGCTCTACCCTGCAACTGGCTAAGAACGATGAAGCAGGACGGGCGCTGACACAGCTGTCCTTGCCAATTTCAATAAGCCTCTTACCAAATACTGTGAATCAGAGCTTTCGCATCCAGGCTTCCGATCTCTACGGCACTCTGTCTCTGATCGAAGCTGATAACGAGCTGTATCTCGAAGCCTCACTCACGGAGTTGCTCGCCAACTGCGATGACTTCAGCCGCTGCAGAAGCCGAGGCAATTTTCGATCGCAGGCCCTTAGCTTCAGTATTGCCGGTGTCCAGGGCGAGAGTCTGGTAGCCGAAGGCGAGCTGGAGATTGAGAACCTGCCTGATCTTATCGAAATCGAAGCGCGCAACGTGACAACGTCCCTGGGCTCTGCGCAATTTCAAGATTGGCAAACCAGCGCACAATTCTCGATCGAGCGCGTATTTCTGATTTTGGGGGAGTTGGACCGCGCGCAGGTTCGATTTCGCAGCGAAGAACTGTCTGTCGCTTCAGAAGACATCCAATTCACCAATCCTGCAGTGCAAGGATTGATCAACTATTCTGGCGGTTCTTTCGCGGGATCACTGGATCTTGCTCTGGGGACTGCAGGGGATTTCCAGAGTCCGCTGATTCAAACCTCCTTCAATCATTCGCTGGAACGGGATCGCGGAAATCTGAACCTGGAAATTGCCGGCCACGAGTTTTCCGTGCAAGCATTAAGCGAGCTTGTGCAACAACAGTTGCTGACTGCAGACATCAGCTCAGGATCTATCAATGGCGAAACAGAGATTGCCTGGACATTGAGCGCTGATAACGGATGGCAAGTGGAAGGCCCGGCCTCATTCTCCCTGAACGATATTAGCGGTAGCATTGAAGACACTTTAATCATAGGTCTGAATACAACAGCCACAGCCCAGGTAGAAGACTGGCAGACACTAGTGAGTGACCAGAACCTCACAGCCAGTATCGAGGTAGTGGATGTCGGACTGCCTATAAACAATGTGCAATGGCAGTACGCGTTCGATACCGCAGTGCCTGAGATTACTGTGAGTGAACTCAACTCAGATTTCTTCGGTGGCAAAGTCGAAATCGCTGATTTCCGACTCGATCCGACTCAGCCGGAGCAGGAACTCACCGTGGTACTATCGCGCCTGGACCTGGAGTCAATCGTAGACCTGGCGGGCTACCCGGAGATTTTTGTCGACGGACTTATCAGTGGCTATATCCCCCTGATCGTCCGAGAGGGCCAGATACTGGTGGATGAAGGCCTGGTGGGCGCATTGCAACCCGGCGGTACTATTCGCTACACACCGGAAACCACAGCGACGGAGGTGGTAAATTCAAGCGTACAACTGGTCAACGATGCCTTGTCAAACTATCAGTATGAAACTCTGGATACTCGGGTCTATTATGATGAGAACGGCGATCTACTCCTGGAGGTAGAGCTGCAAGGCATCAATCCGGACATGAACGGTGGCCAGCCTATTAATCTGAATGTGAATGTAACCAATAACATCCCTAGCCTGTTGCGGAGTCTGCGAGCAGGCCAGGTCATCCAGGACAGACTGGAACAGCAACTGCAAAATCGTTAGCCATACATTAAGGCTTTATTCATCTGGTACAGACTACAGTGGTAATATCAGGTGGGAACAAGTGGGAATAGGAACGAGACGAGGCATGAATACAGCCCTGAAATATAGCGCGCTAGCAAGCATCATTGGACTACTGATCGCTTGCACGCCAACAGTACAAGTCGCGGTTCCCAACGAACCGATTACGATCAACTTAAATGTGCGTATCGAACACGAGATCAGAGTTCAGGTCGAAGAAGATCTGGATGATATCTTTGCCGATAGCGATCTGTTTTAGGGAGGACTGGACATGAAATCATTGCAAAAAATATTCGAAGCGAGTTTAGTTTTGGTCCTCCTGCTTTGGGCTGCCAGCGCACAGGCAATCACATTACAGGAAGCCAAGGCCGATGGCCTGATAGGTGAACAACGTGATGGCTATGTGGGTATTGTGGTGGCAAGCCCATCATCGGAGCTGAGAGCGCTGGTGACGGAAGTAAATAATCAGCGTCGTTCCCGCTACCGGGAAATTGCACAGCAGCGCGGCATTTCTGTTGAACAGGTAGCAGCCGTAGCGGCTGAACGTGCGGTCCAGGAAACTCAGCCCGGGCACTACATTCAGGCTGCCAACGGGAGCTGGGTGCGCAAGTAATCTAAGCTAATCCTGGTGGAGCTTACTGCGATCTAACTCGTCAATAGATGCGCAGCCCATCAGGATCATATCCCGTTCGATTTCATCTCTGAGTCGAGTCAATGCGCGGTCGACACCAGCATACCCTCCGGCTGCGACCGCATAGAGATAGCCCCTGCCAATCATGCAGGCCTTCGCTCCCATAGACAGCGCCTTGAGCACATGGGTGCCACGTCGCACACCTCCATCGAGAATCACTTCAATGCGATCCCCGACCGCGTCCACGATATCACCCAGCTGATCGAATGGTGCCGTTGAGCCATCCAATTGCCGACCCCCATGATTGGAAATCATCACCGCACTAGCGCCAATGTCTGCCGCACGTCTGGCATCCTCCACTGACATCACTCCTTTAATAGCAAAGGGCTTACCCCAACGTTTAATGGCTTCTTCGGCATCTTTCCAGGTAATAGAACGATCAAACTGGCTGTTCATGTAGCCAACCACGGAGGTAAGCTTGCCGCTGCCCTCGGAAATTCTTCCGGCCACATTGGCCAGCTCAAATTTACGGCGCAGTAAATAGTTCAGACTCCAGCTCGGGTGAGTTGCAAAACTGAACAGACTCTTGAGGGTAAACTTTGGTGGGATGATCATCCCGGTGTATAGGTCTTTTTCACGGTTACCGGCAACCAGAGTATCCACCGTCAGACAGATCGCCGAGTAATCTGCTTCCTTGCAACGATCAATAAAGTCCCAACTCATACCGCGATCCTTGTGGATGTAGAGTTGGAAACATTTCGGCCCCGGCGTGGACTCACCAACTTCTTCAATGCTGGTGGTGGACAGAGATGACAGGCTGTACATCGTCTTGTGCTTATGCGCTGCGCGAGCGACTGCCAGTTCTCCCTCGTGATGAAACAACCGGGTCATGGCGGTAGGAGAACAAAACACCGGCCAATCGATATCCTGCCCCAATACATTGACCCCGAGCTGCATACCACTGAGGTCTGCCAGCGCATCAGGAATCAGACGGACTGAATCGAAGGCTTCGGTATTGCGCCGCAGCGTCACCTCATCATCGGAGCCACCATCGATATAGTGAAACAACGGGGCAGGCAGACGTTGTTGGGCAAGTTTGCGGAAATCCGCCGTGTTGTTGCAGTCCTTGATTTGCAAGGCTTTTCTCCTTCTTTTCTTTTAGCACGCCAAGCGCAGCGCCCAAGCATAGCAGGAACACCGCTGGGCTAGAATTGTATTTGGTGGCGGGCCCAAATTGAGGCAGTATGGTGAGCCATGATCTATGTCCTGTTGCGCTACATCCACCTGATCGCAGTCTTGGTGCTCGTCGGTGGAGTACTGATTGAAAATGCCGCCACCAAGAAAGTGATCAATCAGGAAGATGCCCGTAATCTGGCGCGTGTCGACGCAGCCTGCGGCATGAGCGTTGTGGTGATTCTCGCTGCTGGACTGGTGCTGTGGTTTGCTGTGGGAAAACCACCGGAGTTCTACACACCGAATCCCGTGTTTCAGGCGAAGCTGGCTTTATTCATCGCCCTGCTGGGGTTTGCCATTAAACCGGCCCTGTTCTTCATGCAGCATAAAAACACCGAAAAAGAAGAGATATCCGTGCCCAACGCTGTAAGACTCTGCTTGCGAGCAGAAATTGCAATTGTTGTTATCATGCCGGTACTGGCGTGGTTAATGGCACGTGGCGTCGGACTCCCGGCTTAATGCCTGCTTATTGAAAGTCTCTATTTATTAACAGCAGCTATTTATTGAAAACCCTAATGGTTCATTATTCATCAACACCGATCGGACGTTGCTTGTTGCTACTGCTTGGCATGCAACTCGCTGTCAACAGTGTTGCCCAGGACAGTGCAGCACTGCGACGCGCAATCTCGGGACCGGACCGGGAAGTAACGGACTTCGCCAGAGACGCAGCACGCAAACCGGTAGAGGTCCTGGCTTTTCTGGGTATTGAGCCGGGCATGACGGTGCTGGATGTCTACGCCGCCGGTGGTTATTACACCTTTATCTTATCCAAAGCGGTGGGGCCGGAAGGTATTGTCTATGCGCAAAACACACAACGGGGCCTGCAGTTCAAAGAAGATCGACAGGAGATCACCCAGGGCGAGGCACTAGCGAACAAAATTCAACGTGGTGGACTTGATAACGTACGCCCAATTGTTGGTGCTGTGCGTGAATTAACTCTTCCAGACGAATCACTGGATGCCGTGTTACTGATGCAAACGCTGCACGACACTTACAATAACAGCCCAACACGGGCGGTGGAGTTACTGCTCAGCCTGAAATCCAAACTCAAACCTGGCGGAATCATCGGTATCTCGGATCATGTCGGGGTCGCCGGCAATGACAATGCTGATCTCCATAGAATGCAATTCGAACAAGCCGTTGCTGTAGCCGAACAAGCTGGATTCATTGTGCAAAGCAGTGACATTCTGCGTAACCCCGCTGATATTTACAGCCGCAGCATCTTCGACCCGCGGCTCGCCAGAAATACGGATCGCTTTCTGCTGCGGTTAATCAAACCGGACTAGAGAACCCTCGATAGCTCCCATAGTTAGCACCCCATTCGGTCCAGCGGCTTTGGACCCACTACGGTGAATTTGATAACCTCGTGCAATTCAAAACACCCCAGCGGAAAGGCGTATGCCAAATAACAAACAACAAGCCCTATTGAAAGACACTGGCATCCATCAGCTCTACGGCGAGAATCCATTTGCGGCCGATCAACTGCTATGGGGACGTCAGAGTGAGCCGCTCACCCGCCGCGGTTTTCTCAAGAAGAGCAGCCTGATGGCTATGGGCGCTGCGCTTGGCATGAGTATTCCTTTCGCGCGCAATATGCCTGCCGGTTTGATTCCCGCCGCCTTTGCCGCTGAAGGTGCTGCCGATGTGATCCCGGGCAAAGATGGGCTGGTGGTACTAAATGACCGCCCAGTAAATGCCGAGACCCCCGCCCATCTATTGAACGATGACATCACCCCAAATGACCGGATGTTCATTCGCAACAATGGTATACCGCCGGAAAATGTCGAACCGGATACCTGGACTTTAGAAGTAGGCGGCGAATCCTGTCAGCGCCCTACCAGCTTCACCATCGCCGATTTGCGGTCTCGCTTCGAAGAAGTCAGTCTGCAACTACAACTGGAATGTGGTGGCAACGGACGCAGCGAGTTCGTGCCCGCAGCCAGTGGCAATCAATGGACAACTGGTGCCGTGGGCTGCCCGATTTTTACCGGTGTACGTTTGAGAGATGTATTGAATTACTGCGGTGTCTCCGAAGATGCCGTCTATGTTGGCTATTATGGCGCTGACACCCACACCAGCGGTAATCCGGACCTGGATCCAATTTCACGGGGTGTGCCCATTGCCAAGGCGATGGAGCGGGAATCTATCATTGCCTGGGCAATGAATGGGGAAGACATTCCCATGCAGAATGGGTATCCGCTGCGTATGGTTTGCGCCGGCTGGCCCGGATCTGTTTCCGGCAAATGGTTAAATCGACTAGTGGTTCGAGACCGTGTGCATGACGGCGAAAAGATGTCGGCACCCTCCTATTCAGTACCCACTGTTCCGGTTGCGCCCGGCAGCCGAGTACCCAACGAAGACATGCGCATCATCGAGTCCATGCCGGTGAAATCTCTGGTGACATTCCCGCAATCAGGTATCAGCCAGGATTTTAGACAGAGAATGACTGTTAGGGGTCACGCATGGGCTGGCGATAATCAAATCAGCGCAGTGTTTATTTCCATCGATTTTGGCGCTACCTGGTTACCTTCAGCACTGAATCCAGCGGCCAATCGTCTGGCCTGGCAAACCTGGGAGACCTGGGTGCAGTTCCCGGAACCCGGTTACTACGAAATCTGGGCACGGGCGATGGACGAAAGAGGCCGCTCGCAACCAATGGTTGTTCCAGGTTGGAACCCACGTGGTTATCTCAACAATGCCTGTCATCGCGTTGCAGTGCAGGCGGTTTAGCCATGAAGAATAAACTACTAAGCTGTTTCGCCCTATTGCTTCTCGTGTCCTTGCACAGCACAGCGCAGGAAACCGATAGCGGTACTGGATTGATTATGGCGGAAGGCTGGGAAACGGTTCGGGCAACCTGTACCGAATGCCATTCAGCGCAGCTAATCACGTCGAATTCTGGCAGCAGAGCCGTCTGGAAGAGTCGCATCCTGTGGATGCAGGATACTCAAGGATTGCAACAACTCACACCGGATACGGAAAACACTATCTTGACCTACCTGGCTGACCACTATGGTCAAAAAGAAGCGACTCGTCGGGCAGCATTACCGACGATATTGATGCCAGAGAATCCCTACCCCATTTTGAACTGATGAGCGCTGATCAACTCTCCATGTTCGGCCAGGAATCAGAGTCAGCAGCCGCTGCTGCGCCTACCAGTTTTTCCATTTCCAGAACTATTAATGGTAAGCAACAGCAGGTCTGTGACCACTGGCTGATACCGGTGTTTATCGGCGAATGGATGTTTGGACCCAAAGTTCAGGCCGAGAAGATTCTGAATCTGGAGAACACTGTTCGCAAGAATGGTGAGTTCAACTACCTTATTCATCGCCGGGGCCAGGAAGTAAACCATAGCGGTGAATACCTGGAACTCAATATCCCTTCCAGGCTCACCTTCAGCTGGACTGAAAGCACTCACCCCGACGCGGAATGTAAGATCTCCGTTCAGTTTGTGGCTGAGGCAGACAAAACCAAACTGAAAATGAATGTGAAGCTACCGGCACAGATTAGCGGCAACAAAGATAAGATCAAGAAACAATGGTCGGCCCGTTGCAAAGCCCTGGCCGAAAAATTCAAATAGCTTGGTCTTTGCCCCTTAGCTTATCCCTCAGCGACCGATATCACTTGCTTCAGCCTCGCGCATCGTCCGCTCCGCAGCAAACGGCAGAATGTAGCCCGCTTCCAGGTTGTCGGTAACCACAGCGGTTACTGCATCTACATAGGCTGCATGACTCGGATACAGTGCATCCAGAGTGGCCTCATCGAAAGGTTCATGAGAACCATAGAGAAAGCAAAAGCGATTGCTCGTACCGGTATTCATACCGGTGTTTTTGGCGGTCGCAACCACATGTTCTGCCAACCGAATCCCACCCAACACATTGCCGTACTCATCGCGATCAAATTCCACATTGGGCAGAGCCCTTTTCACCTTCAGGCGATCGGCAATCGGTGGAGGCACATCGTCCCGAATCCAGGTGACCAGATGGTCGTAAGCGGCATTCAGTACATCACGAAAAGGCACCCTGCTGATAGTTGGCAATTGGCAATCATGTTGACGGATAGCAGCGTCCTCTAGCGGTAACCCTTCGCGCTGCAAGCGTACCTTGGCGTATTCGATTTCGAACTCCGCATCGACGTGAGAAGCACCAGCCACTTCCCACTGCCGAAAGTTATCGGAGTCTGGCTGCGGACTGGCCGCCCGGCGCGCCATGTCAGTTTCCGCCATCACCTTGAAAATCTTTACTGGCTGATCGTCACGTATGCGATTACCTCCACCGTGCACCATGAAGCCATCAAACACCGGGTCTAATGGATGAATATTGTTGATATAGCCCGCCAATCGGCTCGCTGACTGGGAATGACCGGTAGCGATAATTTGCTCTGCTCTTAATCCATCCAGAATGTCTATTTGCGATCCTGGGGACTCCTCGCCCACTCGCCGAATGGCCTTGCCAGACACCGCAAAAATATCGAAAGAGAGATCGTCGTTTTCTACTGCGCCATTATTAGTGGTATCGAGTGTGGCATACCGATCAGCGCTCCAGGC
>JAKSCP010000228.1 GCA_022360535.1 Pseudomonadales bacterium
AACACCAGTGCCATGGTCACATACAGCGACAGCCCTCTCCCTATGGTGACTGCATTCCCAAACCATAGCCGATAGATAAAAATCATACCGCCTACAAACCCATAGATAGAACTGATTATGAGGACGATAGCCAACCCTTCTTCATTCAACACTCCTGACACCATCAACACAATTACCAATAAAGTAAGCAAAACCGGAAAATAGCTGGCGATGAACTGTCGAAAGCTGAGAGAAATATTCGGAAAAGACAGCGCCAGATGCACAAACAGACAGGCAACCAATGTCACTCCGAAGAACAGATAGAGAAACAAGAGAACCTGATCAGCAACACCCAGGTTCTCACCCAATGGTCCCGCCCAATGCACGCAGGTCAATGCGCCATACATCAGGAGCAGAGAATTCCATCGAGAACGTCGTTGGTAGTAGCTGTAAGCAGCAACCACCAAATAAAGCAGCCCTAGTCCTGCCAACAGTTCGCGAACAGGTGAAGGATCACCATTGAGCGATGAGGGCCAGAGCAGGCTGGCGGCCCACCACAACAAACTCAGAGCCACAAAAACTGATAGTATGAATCCAGAATGTTTCATCCCCTGAAAGTACAGGAAAACATGGCGAAACCGACTGAAAATTCCCTGAAACTTGTTGAACTGGGCCCTTATCTTTTCGATTTAAAGAGTGGCGAACTGAGTAAACTGGGGTCGCCCGTCCCACTGCGGCCAAAAGCAAGCAAGTTTCTGAAAATTTTACTCGAAGCTAACGGCAAGGCCGTGACCCATGACGAGTTGTATCGTGAAATCTGGGAGCAACGAATCGTGGAACGTCTGGATGGCCTTCACCAGTTAGCCAAAGATACTCGACGCGCGCTTGCCGATTATGATCAGGAGTTAATCAAGAATATCCCAGGGGTTGGTTACAAGGCGTCACTTCCCTGTTCTCTTGCCGCACAGGAGCCTAAACCGATTGGCGCGAGCATTCGAAACGCCTATCTCGGAGGCCTGCTTACTTTGCCAGTAGCATTTGTGGTCTACTGCCTTGCTGTTGCAAGCGGGGTGCTCACCTGAGCGTAGCCTTTCAAGGCTTTTCGAAAACCAGCACGAAACGATCTGTTCGACCTTGCAGGTCTTCGTCAAAAACAATGCGGGTTCGATCATCATCAGGGTTTCGCAGTGGTGATTCGGAGCTTAAGAAGCGAAAGCCATGAGCTACGATATCCTCACGCAAGAAGTCTTCACCAATACGGTGCAAATCAGTGACTTCTTCATGGGCCATCCCCTGTTCGCCCGCATGATCCACCACCACGAAGCGCCCACCTGGCTTTAGCGCTGCCATTAGCTGCTCATAAAAGTAAGCAACGTTGGCGGGCGGCCCAACCGCTACATATTCTTCACCGTTGTAGCGCTTGGGTACCACGTACAAATCATGGAGCGCCATTACGATCAAAGCACCGTCGATACTCTCGTTCTCGAGATCCAGATTGATACCGCTTCGGGTATGAACTTTCACGTTCCGTGGCATACCGTTAGCGTAGCGATCCTGCAGAATATTAATCCCCCATTGCTCAAAGCCCTGATTGTTATGCAGGATAGCCTCACCCTCTTCGCCAACTACTCTGGCCAGGAGATCACTGTAGTAACCACCGGAACCAAAAATGTCGATGACCCGGCTACCGACTTCCAGGTTCAGCAAGGGAATAACGAATTGGGGTTTACTGCGCGAGGCTCTTGCCAGATCGGCTGTCAGCCGGGAAGAAGACTCCATTACCGCTTCAACATGGGTAGTATCGATAACTTGTGCGTGGGCAACAAAGTTTGAGAGCAGCGATACGAACGTCAACAGAAGTTTAGACTGGACTCTCATTTTTAATCAGTATCCTTTATCAAAGTCAACGACATGATTTAGCGGCTCGTTGTTCTGATACAGCCGATAGTTTTCCTTAAATAACTCTACGATATCTTCCGGGCGACTAACGGCGGCCACATGACCAGTTATTGTGCAGTTGGTTGCAGACCAAAGTGGACTCTCTTCAGGCAAAGGTTCTTGCTTAAACACGTCCAGCACCGCACCCGCTATTTCTCCAGCATCGAGCGCCTTACAAAGTGCTTGCTCATCGATCAAATTGCCGCGCCCCACATTGATCAACAACGCTGTGCTCTTCATGGTTTGTAGCGCGCTGACATCAATAAGATTGGTAGTGGCGCTGATATCCGGCAGTATGCCGACCAGATAATCACACTGGCGTAAGAAAGTTGCCAGCGATTCATTTGCGTAAACCCTTTCAAAAGGCTCTACCGGCTTGCCACTGCTATTGAACCCAAGAATTCTTAGACCGAGTTGTCGAGCCATCAGGCCAACCTGGTTGCCAATGGATCCAGTACCCATCACTCCAAGTGTTTTCCCTTCAACTCGCGAGCTGGAGGACTGATCCCACCGCTTCTCAGCTTGCGCTTGCTGCCGTGCGGCGATTTTGAGTTCGTGGGCTAACACGTAACCGAGAACGTACTCCCCCATTTGGGCGCCAAACACATCTTTGACGCCGGTTAAGGTATACCCTCTAAATGGCAGTTTAATCAGTGGCGTAACGCCAGCCCAGGTCGATTGGGCCCACTGCACAGGTGGTTCAGTCGCTAACAGGGTTGCCAGCAAGTCCGGACTGCCCAGGACAATAGCCTCCCCACTGTAGTTAGCAATGACATCTTCCTCAGCCGTGGCAAATCCTATGTCTACACCAGATCCAAGACTCTCCCAAATAAGCTCCTGATAACGAGTGGCATTGTAAGATGCTATGTAAATAGGTGGTGGGGCCATTGTAAGTTTTGCCATTGCACTCGGGTCCTAATGAGTCTGTGTAAACTACTGTATTTTTCCGCCTGACCCAAATATCCTGAATCAATGAATGATAAATCAGTAAGGGCAAACATTCGTTATGTTGCCCCAACAGCCGAAAAGCCAATTTACTACGCCTCGGAAGGCGGCGCCGAGGCTGAACTGAGCATTGAACACGCCGAGTTCAGTGACAGAGAGATCACAATACTGGATGCCCGCACACAACTTGAAGACGCATCCCTTGACCAGCACGGGTTTTCACTCGTCTCCCACGCGACAAAGATCGAAGATTTCCACAAGCTGAACGGGGAACTCGACGCTTACGAAAAAGAGATTAGCGCACTGGTTCTGGCGGCGACTTCCGCTAATTCGGTGCACATTTTTGATCACACGCGTCGTTCGGATTCCGCCGACGTGCGCGGGCAACACCAGATTCGCGAAACAGCCTCCATCATTCACAATGACTACACCGATTACTCAGCCAAAAAACGCCTGCGGGACCTGTTGCCGGGCGAAGCTGAAATCCGCTTACAGAAGCGCTTCGCAATAGTGAATGTGTGGCGCACGATCGCTGGCCCGGTTTTCCGAAACCCCCTGGCCTGCTGTGATGCGACAACGCTTGATGCGGAAGACCTGATCGCCAGCGAACGGCGCGCGAAGGATCGAATCGGAGAATTGGAGCTGGTGCGCTACAGCAGCCGACACCGCTGGTTTTACTATCCGGAAATGCAACGTGACGAGGCCCTGCTTATCAAGACTTTTGATTCTTTGGCCGAGGGTGTCGCTCGACGTTCAGTGCACACCGCCTTTGAAAATCCTTTAGCACCAAAGGATGCTCCACCTCGTGAGAGTATGGAATCGCGAATGCTGGTTTTCTACTAGGGGTTATTCCCCAGGAGCGAGATGCTCCATTCTTAAACCAACAGCCGTTCCCGCACTAAAACCCTTCCAGTAAGTGTGACGATCGGTTTCTTCATCATTGCGTACCGAGTAAACCGCGTCTGCACCATCGGGAACCAGGTCGAAGTATTCCAACTTGGACTCATCACCCTTTAAATGATAGTCAAAATAAGCTGTAACGAAATGATCCATGATGTTGTTCATGCGGGTATTGTCCCAGACCGGATCAGTGTAGTGAGTGGCGCCGGTTTGATCAGCACTATCTCGAATTTCTACCGGTAGCGGAATCGGTGCGCCTGCATTGTGACCAGCGTTTTTGAACGTTAGCAGATAACGATCGCTGTTCACCGCCGCCTCGTAAATGGCCCGAGTTCCGTTTTCGTAACCAGAGACAGTATCGGCGCTGCCAGCAATGTAGAATGTTGGCACGGTGACCCCAGCCAGATCTTCTGTGCGCCAGAGATTGGCATTCATCCCCCAGGGACCAACCGCAACCCCGGCCTTGATCCGGGAGTCCAGATTATCGCGAAAATCAGGATTGCCAGTTGTGTGTTCTGCCAATAAACCATTTGGCGGCGCCATGAAATTCTCAATCATCTCATCGTTGTAGCCACCACCAAGATTATTCACCAGCCCGTAACCCCCCATGGAATAACCAATGACCCCAACATTGTCGCCATCGATCATGTCTCC
>JAKSCP010000123.1 GCA_022360535.1 Pseudomonadales bacterium
GCGAAGGCTCAGCATCCATGCGCTTGAAGCCCAGCTTTCGATACAGATTGATCGCAGGCTGCAGGGTTGTATTGCTATCCAGGAACACCCGCTTTCCTCCCAACTCTTTTGCTCGCTGCAGGGCAGCCTCGCCGAGCAAGAATCCAATACCTCTGCCTTTGAATTCATCATCCACGGCCATTTTGGCCAGTTCGTAGGTGGTCGCGTCAGTTTTTAACAGGGCACAGGTTCCGATAGAGCGTTCTTCATAGTCTGCCATCAGAATAGCCCCACCCTTGTCCAACACATACTCCTGAGGTGCTTCCAACATTTTCCGATCGGAATCTTCTACATCGAAGTACTTCTGTATCCAGTCGTAGTTAAGTTCTTTGAATGCTCTGAAGTGAGCTTTGCTTGCATCCACAATTGCAATTTTGCCTTGCTCTCTTTCCATGAAGCGCTGGCGCACGCGATCGTGAAACGATTGTTTTTCAAGTAATCCTTCGAATTCGTTTATTGCCTGCCACAGGTTATCGGAGCATTGTGCCAACATGCCTTCCACCACCACCTCTGCATCTTCATTCTGCTGCTCGAACGCTGGCAGGATTTCTTTTGCAGACTCGGATAAACAGACCTGATTAACACGGGCGTCGCCGGGCAGCTTGATATTCTCCAACAAACCGGCAGCCACCATCTCTTTCGCGATCTTACTCACGGAAGCGTGGGAGTGACCGATGGCATCTGCGAGAGTTGAAATCGACAGGCATTGACCGCTGCGCAGCATGAAGAACACCGGGAACCATTTGGGATCGAGACCAGTTTGATAGAGCTGATTTACCCGGGCCGCCTCTTCGGCCAGCGCCTCACCCAGTTGTCGCAGACGACTGCCTAAGGCCAGGGGCCCCGCCTGACGGTACATTTCCAACATCACTGCTCTCCTGATGTTTATCAATCGAATATATGTAACTAGTTACGTAACTGAGTATAGACCTTGCACTTTATCCCTGCAAGGCCCAGTTAGTTCGGAAATCCGCCTCAATGCCTCCGCTAATTTTTTCTTGTCATGCCTTGACAAAGGCTACGTTTGTAGCCATTATTGACTACAGATGTAGCCTAATTCGAAAAACAACCCGGAGTGCTGCTATGTGGTCACTACCTGCGCTACCTGACTTGTCGGTGCCTATTTCCGACAACGGCCTGTTACTGGTGAACGTTCTGATACAGATAACTGTATTAGCTGCGCTGGCGATAGTGGCTGGACGCTTTTTCAAGAAGCAAGCCACTATACGCTACACCATCCTGTTTCCCGCGATGCTGTGCCTGATCGTCGTTGTAGTCGCATCGACTGCATTTCACGTATTCCAGCGAAACTTACTGTCAATAGAACTCGATTCAGAGTTTATTGCCCCTGAAACATCTTTTCTGTTTGATGTGTCTCCGTCGGATTTTGAATTCAATGATGTAAACGACCAGGCAGTTGGACTGGTTCCCAGCTTAAGTGGAGAACCGATACCCGAACAATCAACGACTCTTGACTCCCTAAGAGACTTACCCCCAACACTCATAGCGTTTGTGCTATGGGTTGGGGGATTTTTCATCTTCGCGATCGGCATTCTTCGCTCGCTGCATCAGGTTGAGAAACTCGCGAAGCATTCCATCACTCCTCCCGCGGAAGAATTAACGCGGCTGAAAGCAATTTCAAGCCAACTCAAGATTTCGCCGCAGACCATCTTTCGGCTCTCAGACAAAATCAACAGCCCCGTTATCGCCGGCATAGTGAACCCGGTAATTCTGATACCCCGTGGATTTACGGACAGACTCTCTGATGGACAACTTAGAGAAGTTCTCACCCATGAGTTTGCCCATATTGCGCGTCGCGATGCATTGAGCAACTTCATTCAAAAAACGATTCTCGCCATTTTTTGGTTTCACCCTCTCATTCATTACCTGGATCGCGAAATCAGCCAGGCCCGAGAAGAAGTCTGTGACAACTATGTGTTACAGCAAGAATCGGCCTTGCAGTACGGTGAAACCCTGTTTGCCGTCAATTCGCTTAGGCGCAGTTTCCCCAATAACAGAGCACCCGTTCATCAACTTGGGATCCTTTCCAAGCAATGGAATTTAGAAGATCGCATTCGTGAACTACTCGATACCTCAAGGAGCCAGTCCGTGACCATTTCCTCGCAACTTCGAACACTCTTACTTATAAGTCTATCTGCTGTCACATTGGGCCTGGCTGGTTGCCAGATACAGGCTGCAGAAAATCAAACTCCTGAGCAACGTATTTCCGATTTGGAAAACCAGACACGGGCGCTGCAACAAGAGCGGAATAATCTTGCCCAACAAGCAGAAGCTCTACGAGAGCAACTAAATCGGATTACGGAACAGGAACAGCGTTTAGAAGAACAAGAGCAAGGCGTGGAAGAACAATCACAGGAGATGCTACGCCAGGCTCAACTCATGCGAGAACAAATGTCCCGCAGTCTGACTGAAATACGTAGTATCCTGCAATCTGCGGAGACAGAAGCGCAATTGGAGGATATTCAGGAACTGACAGAGCGTCTGCTACGGGACATGCTGGAGAAAGTCGAAAATACTGAATCTGCAGTTATTAGCCCTGAAACTCAAAATGCACTAAACGATCTTGCTGACGAGGTAGCTAACAACACAGCGGACAAGCCGCAGATCCTCCGCGATGTAGGCAGCATCCAGGCCCGCTTGTTTGCAGGAAATCGACCCATAAGACCGCAAGGTCCACGCCGAGCGCGACCAACTGCACCACTAAACGCAACCAACGAACTGCGCGAGCCTACCATGCTTGCCCTAAACGAAGTTCAAGAGCTGCTTTCACCGCAAGATTTGTCTGTCGAGCCACGGTACTCCGCTGCCAAGGAGCGCCTTGATCAACACTACAATAGCAACTGGGAAAGCATGAACAGCTTCGAGAAAACCATGCTACTTAATTTCTACACCAGCTATTGGCTTGGGATCGGTGACTATCAAGGAGCGGTGGCGACATTCGAACAGATTTTGCAACTCGAGGGCGTAAGAGAAGACATTTTACTACGCACCTATCGCTCACTAGGTCAGCTGTATGCTGCCCTGGATCGGTGGGAACCTTCAATCACCAACTATACAGCTTGGCGGGAAAGATCCGGCGCTGAAGACAGTGTGGTATTCAAAGGATTGTCTTACGCCCACTATCAACTTGAACAGTACGACGAAGCTCTTCCTTATTGGCAGCAATACATGTCCCTAGCCTCCGAGAGCAACGACACACTAGGACGCGACGACTACGCCTACCTGAATGGCATCTTTTTTACATTGGAGATGTTTGAGGAAGCATTGGAAAACACCAAGGAAATGATAGTACTGTTCAATCATCCAACTGATTGGAGAAATCTTAGGGCAATTCACGACAGACTTGGTATGTTGGAGCCAGACTCCGAAAACGATCAAGAGGAGAATAGCGATGTCTAAAACGAAACCCAAAGACTTACCTCCTCTCTCACGAGCCCAACGGGAGCTAATGGAACTCATCTGGGACAAACAGGAAATCGGGGTTCAGGAAGCGACTGCACTGATGAATGAACAACGCCCGGTTGCCCGCAACACTGTTCGCACCCTATTGGAAAGAATGCGCGAAAAAGGCTGGCTCACCTATCGAGTCGATGGCAGGAGTTATCTTTACTCTCCTACTGTGCCCAGAGAGGAAAGCCTGGGCCAACGAGTAATGGATATGGTGGACAAAGCCTGCGGAGGCAATCCCGAAAAACTCATGATGGCCTTGCTGGACTACCGTGGTCTCAGCAACGAAGAAGCTCTACGCATTCGTAAGATGCTTGATGACGCCAAGACCAAATAGGCGATGCACTTGCGATAATGGTACAGCAGCAGTCCTGATCTAAAACTCAATGCACTCGTTGACGCACGTCAAGGTGAAATTCTGCCACTCTGTTATGGTGAAGATTCTATTGGCAAGGGGTGAACAACCCCCACCAAGAGATCGCCATGACCAGCCCAAACCTTACTGTTTGCGTCGTAATACTGACAACTCTGTTATCTCCTGCCTTTACTCAAGATACTGTGGTTTGGCATGGCGGCATCAGCGAAGAAGAACGCGCGCTGGCACCGGACTCCGGCACTCGCCTGGTATTCTTCGTACGTGCGGGTAACTTCCTCTCCGATATAGCTGTTAACATCACCAATAGCGCAGGAC
>JAKSCP010000407.1 GCA_022360535.1 Pseudomonadales bacterium
ACGTAGCTCATCAAGGCGCTCTGGACTGCAAAAACAGTGGAAAGCATGCTGCTTGTCTAATAGCTGCTCGATGTGTTCGCGATAAATCTTCGAGCGTTCACTCTGTCGATAAGGCCCAGCATCGCCGCCAATATCAGGACCTTCGTCCCAATCCAGGCCGAGCCAACGCAGAGAACTGAGAATGTCCAACTCTGAGCGCTCCGAACTTCGCAATTGATCTGTGTCTTCAATGCGCAGAACAAATTTGCCTCCTTTGCTATGGGCAAAGCAGCGATTGAAAAGTGCGATGTAGGCAGTTCCAACATGGGGGTCGCCGGTTGGAGAAGGTGCTATGCGGGTGCGGATTTCTGTCATTGGTTCTGTATTGGTATTCTTGCAGTCTGTTGGCCGACGACGGCCGACGATTATACGCTATTGCTAGTCAAATCCCATGGCAGGCATTGAATACTCCGTTCTGCTTGACTCAGCTCCGCCCAGCCGCAAAATACCCACTGCTTTTCTCAACCAACATACTTAACTTACTCAATCCATGCCCGACCATACATTTTGCGTAGCCCCGATGATGGACTGGACCGATCGCCACGATCGGGTCTTTCTACGCCAGTTCTCACGGCATGCTTTGCTGTATACCGAAATGGTAACCAGTGCGGCCCTGCGCCACGGGGATGCCAGCTATCTATTGCAGTACGATCCCTCTGAACACCCAGTCGCTCTTCAACTTGGCGGCAGCGATCCTGAAGAGTTGAGTGAGGCCGCAGTAATGGGAGCAAGAGCGGGCTTCGATGAAATTAATCTCAATGTCGGCTGCCCCAGTGACAGGGTTCAGTCCGGCGCTTTTGGCGCCTGCTTAATGGCCTCACCTGAACTGGTTAAGCGCTGCGTCAGCGCCATGAAATCCGCCGTAGACCTTGAGGTCACCGTAAAGTGCCGGATTGGCATCGATGAACAGGACAGCGAAGAATTCCTCATGGAGTTCGTTGAGCAGATCAATTCCGGCGGTTGCAACACGATTATCATTCATGCGCGAAAAGCGATATTGCAAGGACTGAGCCCGAAAGAGAACCGGGAAATACCACCACTCAATTATGATCGGGTACGTCGTGTAAAACAGCTTTTCCCAGAAATGAACGTCGTCATCAATGGGGGCATTACTTCCCTGAACCAGGCCCTTGAACTGCTTAGGGATCTGGATGGGGTCATGTTGGGCAGGGAGGCCTATCAAAACCCTTACATACTGCACGCAGTGGATGAAAAAATTTTTGGAGCAACAGCTACTGCAAAGAGTAGAATGGACTACCTCAACGAGTACCTGCCCTATGTGGCGAGAGAACTGGACAAAGGTACCCCGTTGAAGCACATGTCCAGGCATTTGCTTGGACTGTTCAAGGGTCAAAAAGGTGGCAAGCAGTTTCGCCGACACTTAAGTGAGAACAGCCACCGAAAAGATGCCGGGCTCAGCGTATTGAAAGATGCACTAGCCCATGTCATGTGAGATAGGCCTTTACAGCCTCAGCAGTTAAGTAGGAAAGATATGCTCAATTCCATTAAGTCATTCTTCGAAGAAAAACTCAGCAAAAAAGACTCCGATGAAAGCAGTTCCAATGTTTCCAGCACCGACCTGGCAAGCGCCGCACTGCTTATTGAACTCATTAATTCAGATAATGAACTCGATGACAGGGAGACGGAAGAATTCCTTGAAGTGCTGCAATCCAGCCTGGAGATTCCAGAGGAAGACCTGAAAGAGATGGTGCGATTGGCAGAGGCCCAGGCACATCAGGCCACGTCACTTTATGAGTTTACTCGCCTGATTAATGATGAATATGACTACCAGCAGAAGCTGCAACTAATCAGCAATATGTGGCGCATCGCTTTCTCGGACAAGGAATTAGACAAATATGAAGAACATCTAATCCGCAAAGTGTCTGAACTGATTTATGTATCTCACAGTGATTTTATCAAAGCGAAACTGCAAGTGAGGGATGAGTAAAGCCGGACCGCTTAAAAAGCGCCGAATTCGTCTTCAACGACGCCATCATTTACCAGGTATTCGCGCCGCTGGATATAGGCTTCTCGAAAAAACAGATAGCGGTCGCCACCCACTAATTCATCAAGCGCTAATAACGAGGCGCGAGTATCGATCTCTTGCATTAAGATCAGGCTCGCTCGTAATGACGTGTCGTCCTGGTATTGAATAGGATTGAACACCCAGTCGAGTACCAGCCCAAATGAATCGCGTACATTGCTGGCACCGAAAACTGGCAACATAACATAGGGTCCGCTAGCCACTCCCCAGGAACCCAGTGTCTGGCCAAAATCCTCTTCGTTCTTTTGTAATCCCAAATCACTGGCAACATCTAATAAGCCGCCAAGCCCAACCGTTGAGTTGATCAGAAACCGTCCGGAATCAGATAAGGCATCATCCAGCTTCAGTTGCAGTACATCGTTTACGAAGACATTGATGTCATTAATATTTGAGAAAAAGTTTCCAATACCCTGGCGGGCAAAGCGAGGTACGACAGTTGTATAAGTTGAAGCAATTGGGCGGACCAGAATTCTGTCGAAGAAATCATTGAATGCGAAAACTCTCTGATTGGTTTCGATCCAGGGATCGTAAGTTTGTGCAGAAGTAGTACTACTGACAAAGAAACTACCAAACAAAAAACTACAGACACAAAACACTCTCAGTTTCCTGATTGCATTGGAGAACACAGACTGTATGTGCCTATTGGCCATTAACTCCGATCCTTGAAGGCCTTTTTCGCTAGCTTAAACATATGACAAGTTTTCGACTGATTTGTTACAAACCGCAGCAACTATCGCTAATGTATCGCTGAACTATTGCTGAAGAGCAGCAAGCGCTTTTTCGAGACGCTTGGCTGAAACGGGCATCCGCGTACCCAGAGACTGTGCGAACAAAGACACCCTGTATTCTTCAATCATCCACCGAAAACTGTCAATTTCTTCTTCCAGTTCTGTGTGCCTGCGATCACACAGTTCCCTATAGCGCCGCCAGTAAAGGCCTAATTCGTCAGTAAATTGACGGTCCTTAGGTCCTAAATGTGGTGCCTTTTCCAGCCTCTTCAATACCCCATCGAGGTAGCGAGGATACTGCTTTAGCCAGATCCATGGTGTATCTACCAGGAAACCACTACCGAACATTGCCTCCAATTGCGTGGAGACATCAGTAATTACGTAATCTAATGCCTTACCCTTTAGGCCTTCCAGGGATTGTCGCACCGCCAGCCTGGAATCCAGCAGCTTCAACAAAAGAGACTCCAACTCCCCGCTACGCTGGAACAGCGCCTGTTTCCCGAGATTGAGTTGGTCGTCGAAGGCTTGTTTATCCCTGACAACAGCGCTTTCAACCTCAAAAGCAGCCCGATAACAGGCCAATACGGCCTGATCAGTCAAGGCTGAAGAATCAGCGGGCAGTTTGAGTGCATGCTTGCTGAAGAATTGAGTAAATTGCTTTTCCAGCATTCGTCGCTGCTGACTGGTGCGAAACTTGTAGAGTCTTATCAGCCCCTGGCGATGGGCTGTGTCGGCTTGAAGTTTCTCTGAAAATAACTTCACTGAAACTGAATCGGATTCATCGACTAACGCGGGATATCGCAGCAACACCAGTTCTTCACCAATCTCAATTGTTGATGGCAATGACTGGATACTCCAATCCTTGAGCCCGGCCACTTCCAAGTCATGCAACTGGTTGTTTGTGGCCGACGACCCCGTTGAATCATCATCCAGCTGGGATGCTAATTCCTGTTTGAGAGTATGAATGTCCTCACCAAAGGCCAACTCTTCGCCCTCTTCATTTACAACTCTGATTTTGATTCTCAGGTGTTCTGGCAGTTCGGTATCCGTAAAGACAGACTTGGCGAGGTCCAGTTTCTTTACACGCCTTATCTGGGCTATCAGTGCACTGAGGAAGTCCATTTCACCGGGAAGCATCTGGGGAGTGATTTCATTGACAAAACCGCTCACCGGAATGAAGTTTTTACGCAAGGATTTTGGCAAAGCCTTGATCAGGGCAGTACATTTCTCAGCGATAATTCCAGGCACCGCCCAGTCGATATCGGCTTGCGCTATTTGTGGCAGTATTTCCAGAGGAATTTCAACCGTCGCACCATCCCGCGCATGGCCAGGCTCAAACAAATAGTCGATTGTCAGCCGATTTTGGTTCACCGGCGCCTGATCTGGATATTGAACATGGGATGGATCTGCAAATAGAGAAGCCTCGCCACCGAATAGGCTTTCCATATCCATTTCCAGATTGACCCGGTCGGCTGGTTTACTTTCTTTCAGCCAACTGCGTAATGCCGAAGTGGATGAAATATCGGTTGGTATTCTTGAGGCATAAAAATTCGCAATATCGCTTTCACTAACAAAATGTTCTGGCTTACGAATTTTCTCTTCCTGCTTGGCCAAATTTTGCAAAAACTCGGCGTTAGCCCTCAAAAAATGTCCTGGTTTGCCATCCAGGTTCACTTCGTTGTTAGCCAGCCCCTCTCGGATAAAGAGACTGTGGGCCGCACTTGAATCGATTGGTGCAAACGGTACGGGCTTTTTCTCTACAATCACTAAACCGTACAGGCTCACCTTCTCATAAGCGAAAACTGCCTGCTGCTTCTTACTCCAATGGGGGTCGAAATACTCCCGCTTCACCAGATGCAACGCCTTTTCCTCAACCCACTCCGGTTGAATCTTTGCTGCCATGCTGGCAAAGGTTTGCGACGTTTCAATTTGATCCCCAGTGACTATCCACTTGGCCTGCTTGGTGCTCAAGACTGAACTTGAAAGCAGCTTGAACTTTTTGTTGCGACTTCCCTGGTAGGTTTTGGCCTCGTGACGCACCGCAATCTGGTTCAACGAGCCAGTGATGATGGCTTTGTGTACGGCTCCGTAGCTGGCTGACTCCTTATTAAGCTTAAAGCCCAACTGCTGACAGGCCAGCAGCAATTGGCGATGCAACTCTCTCCACTCTCGCATCCGCAGATAAGCGAGGTGATGCTGTTTACAAAATTTGCGTAATTGACCCTGGGTTAGTTTTTGCCGCTCTTCTTCATATTGATTCCAAAGATTTACCAGAGACAGGAAGTCTGAGTCAGGATGATTGAACCGTTGTTGTCTTTCTAAAGCCTGCTGCCTGTTTTCACTACCCTGCTCTCTTGGATCCTGGATACTCAGTGCACTGACTATGATTAGCAGCTCAGTCAGGCAACGCTCCTGATCGGCAGTAACCAACATGCGTGCATACTTGGGATCCACCGGCAGTCTGGCCATCTGTTTACCAGCGGTGGTCAGCTCGCGTTTGGCGTTCAGCGCACTCAATTCAACCAGGAGTTTGAACCCATCGTTGATGGCCTTGGTTGCAGGTGGTTCCAGAAAAGGGAATGCGGCAACGTCGCCCAAGCGCAGGAACTGCATGCGCAGGATTACCGATGCCAGATTAGTGCGCAGGATTTCCGGGTCAGTAAACTGCGGCCGTGATTCGTAGTCCGATTCAGAATACAGGCGGATACAAATGCCATCCGCCACACGCCCACAACGTCCTTTCCTCTGGTTGGCGCTGGCCTGGGAGATGGCCTCGATAGGCAAGCGCTGCACTTTGTTCTGTAAGCTATAGCGACTTATGCGAGCCAAACCCGTGTCGATGACGTAGATAATGCCGGGCACGGTCAGGGAGGTTTCAGCCACGTTAGTGGAGAGCACTATGCGTCGGCCGGTATGGGGCTGGAATATCCGAACCTGCTCGGAATGTCGTAACCGCGCATATAGCGGCAACACTTCCGTATCGGCTAAACGTTGCTTTCGTAGCGCGGTAGCAGTGTCTCGGATATCTCTTTCGGTCGGAAGAAAAACCAGAACGTCCCCAGAAAGCTTTTGCCGGGCTTTGTCATGAGCTTCTATTTCCTTGATTGCAGCAATGACACCTTGAGT
>JAKSCP010000142.1 GCA_022360535.1 Pseudomonadales bacterium
CCGCATGCACTCGCTGGTCCTTTCCGATATCAAAATACCGGGTGAGTTCATTTGCGCTTACTAAGGCTCCCATTAGTTATGCTCCCGAACGTAGAGAGACACAGGTTTTTCGGTCACCTGTTCGGCATGTAACCAACAGCGAGAGAAATGATGATCGCCTAGAAAATAGTCGATCGGGTGGCGGTTCTCGCAGATGTTCATAGCATGGGGACAACGCGGGCAATAGCCGCAACCAACTGGAGGTGAAAACAAATCTGGCGGACTGCCTTCGATTGGCTTCAACTCGTGTTGAAGTTCACGATCATTATTGGGCATCGCATCTTTCAAGCCGACGGTATAAGGATGGGCAGAACGATAGAACACATCGTCTACAGTGCCGTGCTCAACAACTTTTCCCGCATACATCACTGCGACTTCATCGGCCATACGCGCCACAACACCAAGATCATGTGTAATGAGTATAATGGCCATGCCAGTTTCTTTTTGCAGGTCTTGCATCAAATCCAGAATCTGCGCCTGAATCGTCACATCAAGCGCGGTAGTGGGTTCATCTGCGATCAGGATCGAAGGCTTACAGGAAAGCGCCATGGCAATCATGGCTCGCTGCAACATCCCACCAGAGAACTCAAAGGGATACTGTTTAGCCCGCTTTGCAGCTTCTGGTATCTTGCTCATTTCAAGCAGATTGACCGCCTCCTTAAACGCGTCCTGGTAGCTGTAACCACGATGGACCTGTAGTGGTTCAGCAATCTGATCACCAATCGTCATTGTCGGGTTCAATGAGGTCATAGGATCCTGAAAGATCATACCGATCTCGGAGCCTCGAATATCCTTTCCGTCGATAGCATTTCGCCCCAACACTTCATGACCGCGTAGTCTTGCAGAACCTTCTGTAATACGACCCGGGGGCATAGGGATAAGGCCCATGATGCTTTGCACGGTGACGGACTTACCACAGCCCGACTCACCAACAATTGCCAGTGTTTCACCCTGGTCCACAGCAAAATCTACACCTCTAACAGCTTTTACCACACCACCGTAGGTATCGAACTCCACTGCAAGATTTTCGACCTCAAGTAACTTCTGTTCGTTGCTGGATGCACTCATTCTTGATTCCTCATACGCGCGTCCAGTGCATCTCGCAATCCATCGCCGAGCAGATTAAATGCAAGCACCGTAATACTGATTATGAGGGCCGGAAAAATCAGTTCATGAGGAGTTATCAGCATGGTACGAATCCCCTCATTCGACATAGAGCCCCATGACGGAGTTGGTGGAGCAACACCCATTCCGATAAATGAGAGGAAAGCTTCGACAAAAATCACCCTGGGAATCTCAAAAGTCAGGGTGACAAGCACTACGCCAATTGTATTCGGCAACATATGCCGAAGGACCAAATAAGGTGTACTGGCACCCAATAGCTTAGAGGCTTCTATGTAACCCTGTTCCCTGATTTGAATTATCTGACCTCTCACCAACCTGGCAGTTGCAGGCCACATCAGGACAACCAGCGCAATGAGCATGGGTAGCACCCCACTCTCTCCAGGCCCGATTCCGAACGCAATTTTGAACAGGATCATGAAGAGCAAGAATGGCAGCGCCACCACGAAGTCGGCGAATCGCATCATGAACTGATCCACCCTGCCGCCCATAAAACCAGCGACGCTTCCAAACACCACACCGAACAAAACAAACAGGGTTGGAGCACCGATCCCAATAAACAGAGATACCCGTGCACCCGCCATCAGGCGCGCGAGCATATCGCAACCAAGATAGTCTGTTCCCAGGGGGTGTGCCTCTAGATTGATGCTATCGCCTACCTGCAACGACGAATTTTCGTCAATTAATCCACGCTCTAGTGCTTCGGCCAATGTTGTGACCCGTTCCACTTCTACTTCGATAGTTTGGAAGTTGTCTGTGGTTTGTCCGCGATCATCCAATGCAACGACGGTGTAGAAATAGGTATCCGGCCTAACATCCAGACGATCTTCATGGGTCACAATGTTGTTATCGAGGTATTCCGCTAATGGAATGCCAAAAGCCAACTCCTCTCCTACTGGAAACCGATTGCGGTAAATCCGATGTCCATCGGCATTTTCCAGCATGTCCCACGTGAGCCTCACTGCTTGTGAATTCGGGTCACCTATTACGCGCAAGCCGCTGCCACCATCCGTTGAACCATCCCAGGCAATGTAGTCTTCAACAATCTGCGCACTACGATCCGTGCCAGGTGGTTGACTAATTTGATCGAGATCCTGAATTGCGGGATCAATTCGCCAGACCCATGGCCCAACGATTGTGAAAAGCAGTAAAAAGATGATGATATATAGAGAAGTGATCGCGCGCCTGTTGGCTTTCAGGCGTATCCAGGCATCTTGCCAGTAGGATAAAGACGGTCGTGAAATGGCGTTTGCATCTTGCGTACGCGCAAGTGCTTCAAAGTCCGTTGGGTCAAAGACAGGAGCTTCGTTCGATAAATCGGTCATTGTTCCAGCTTGATCCTTGGATCGATGTATCCGTATATCAGATCAACCAATATCACCATCACTACAAGAAATGCACCATAGAATACGGTAGTCCCCATAATGACGGTGTAGTCAAGCTGTTGCACAGCCTCAACAAAGAAACGACCTAAACCAGGAATAGCAAAAACGATTTCGACTACAAATCCTCCGGTTGTGATGATCGCTACTTGCGGCCCCAGAACTGTGACTACCGGTAGAATGGCATTGCGGAGTTGATGTCGGGTAAAAATACGTGCTGGTGGCAAACCTTTAGCCTTCGCCGTACGCACAAAGTCTGAGTTGGTGATTTCCAACATCGAAGAACGCATCAAGCGAGTAAGGTAAGCCATTGTGCTCAAGCCAAGCACCAATGCAGGAACCAATAGATGCAATACGCTGCCCCAACCTGCTACTGGCAGCAGTGTTCGGCCTGCAAGCTCGTTGACGTTTACCAGGAAGAGTTGGGATAAGGCTGCTACAACAAAACTAGGTACGCTTATACCCAATATCACCAGAAACATAATGATGTAATCTGGCAGCCGATTCCGATATAGCGCTGTTAGCGCACCCCATATGACGCCACCAATGGCTGCTATGAACAAAGCCAGAATGCCGAGAATCGCTGACACAGGGAAACGCTCACTGATGATGTCGTTGACTGACTGGTTCTCGTGGACAAATGAGATACCTAGGTCTCCCCGGACCAGGTTGGTCATGTACACGACATACTGTGTGAACAGCGGTTGGTCCAAGCCATACTTTGCTTCCAGATTCGCGCGAATCTCTGGACTCATGGCTCGATCATTAAGAAGAGGG
This sequence comes from Pseudomonadales bacterium, assembly GCA_022360535.1. Lineage (GTDB taxonomy): Bacteria > Pseudomonadota > Gammaproteobacteria > Pseudomonadales > Pseudohongiellaceae > UBA9145. The sequence continues at coordinate 3,321 of JAKSCP010000142.1, forward strand.
TCACCAGGCACGCTGTGCATGGCAAAAAAAGTGGCTGTTGCGATAAACCAAACGGTAATAATGCCTTGAACTAACCGCTTGAGTGTATAACTCCACATGCTACGTGGCTGACTCCGCTTCAAACATAAGTTCTAGTCAGCGACACTACCGTTACTTCTGTCTATATAGGCAAAACGATAATCCACTTCAGGACCAATAACGCGCCGTTTAAATCCCTTCAGCCGAGGATCTACTACAAATGACCACCCTCTTTCGTAGAGAGGAAAAACTACAGCGTCCTCGTAAGTAATGCGCTGGACTTCTGCGAATGCTGCCATGCGTTCATTTTGATCGAGCGATGTCTGCCCGATTCGAACGTTTCTATCCAGTTCTGGATTGCTATAGCGACCGCGGTTACTCAGGTTCCATGACGCAAAGTAGTCACCAAAGGTCAGGATATCATCATAGTCGGGAGACCAACCGTTCACTAGAATATCGAAGTCTCCTGCGTCAGCTTTCAGCAGTCTTTGCTTGAAGATTTGTTTGTCGATTCGAATTTCCAGTCCTAGCTTCTCAGCAAATTCGGCTTGCAGATACTCGGAAGTGATATTACCGACTGGGGTATCGTCGGCTAGCAATACGAGGGGAGGAATCTCATCAAGACCCAGTTCTGCTTTGGCCAGCTCAAGATGCTCACGCGCTTTTGCAGCATTAGGAATATGTTCGATCGGTGGGTGTTCCTGTCTGAATAATCCTTCAACTCCCTTAATCCAATATGGGAACATTGTTGTGCCAGGAAGATACCCCGGTTCTTTTAGTGCCTTATAGACGAATTCAACTGGATCAATAGACAACTGCAGCGCTTTACGCAAATGATAGTTCGAAGTTAAGCGCCCTTCTCTAAAATTACTTACCACCCAAAAGACCGAACCATCCATAAACCGATCTATTTTCCAGCGTTGTTCCATCGCATTATCTAACATCGAAGCAACAAGCTGTGTGTCTGGAATCTGTCCGTCCTTAAACAGATTCAACTTGGCGTTAACATCTTCAGTGATATAAGCCACTTCAATGACATCTAAAAACCCAACATTTTCTTTGTTCCAGTAGTTTGGGTTTTTCTCCCAGCGCATCGATGCACTATGAATCCATTCTGTGAGGATATATGGGCCGTTGTAGAGAATTTGATCAGCATCAGCCCCATATCGCCCATTCGTGGATTCAAAGAAATCTTGGCGGAGTGGGAAAAAGGTTTGGTATGCAACGAGTTTTTCAAAATAGGGAGTTGGTTGTTCGAACTTCACCTCAAGAGTTCGATCATCAATAGCTCGAACACCCAGAGTCTCTGGTGGCAAGTCACCTGAATTTATAGCCTCCGCGTTTTCTATTGGATACATGATGAAGGCGTAGATGGAAGCGGTGTTAGGGTCCACCACTCGCTGCCAACCATAAACGAAATCGTGAGCTGTAACCGGC
>JAKSCP010000159.1 GCA_022360535.1 Pseudomonadales bacterium
GGCATGTGCGGCATTGCAGAAGTGCTATTGAATCAGGGATATCGCATCACAGGTTCTGATTTGAAGCGCTCTACCAACACGGATCGCTTAAAGAGAATGGGGGCGAAGATAGTCATTGGTCATGAGGCCAAGAATGTAGATAAGGCTGATGTGGTTGTACATTCAAGTGCAATCAATCGCCGCAATCCCGAAATAAAAGCCGCAATGAGTCATGGGAAACCATTGATACCCCGCGCTGAAATGTTAGCAGAGCTCATGCGCTACCGACATTCCATTGCTATTGCAGGAACTCATGGTAAGACAACCACTACCAGCATCGTGGCGTCAATCCTGGCAGAAGGGGGATTAGATCCAACTTTCGTGATTGGAGGTTTGCTTAATAGCGCTGGCAGTAATGCAAGATTGGGCGAGAGCCGCTACCTGGTTGCTGAAGCAGATGAAAGCGATGCCTCGTTTATGCACTTGCAACCAATGGTGGCAGTTGTCACGAATGTTGAAGCGGATCATATGGGAACTTACGGTGGAGACTTCGACAACTTAAAAAGTCATTTCGTGGACTTCCTTCACAACTTGCCTTTCTATGGACTGGCGGTGTTATGCATTGATGATCCTGGCGTGCGCAGCATCATGCCGAAGATATCGCGCCCAAAGTTGACTTATGGGTTCTCGAAGAAAGCGGACTACCGAATAGCAAACCTTAAACAGACCGGGCTTACGACGCAGTTCGAAGTTCATCGTCCAGACAAGAAACGCCCGTTGAAGATCACTCTGGCAATGCCGGGGAGACACAACGCGCTCAATGCAACGGCGGCCGTGGCAATTGCGTCGGATGAAGGAATCGCCGATTCAGCTATCAAACGTGGAATACGAAATTTCTCAGGTGTTGGGCGTCGATTTGATGTACAGGGTGAATTCGATTTCGAGTCAGGAAAAGTCACTTTAGTGGATGACTATGGCCATCATCCTTCGGAGGTCGCAGTCACCTTGCAAGCATTGCGAGCAGCCTGGCCCAAACAACGATTAGTAATGATTTTCCAACCGCATCGATACAGCCGCACAGCAGATCTCTATGACGATTTTGTCGATGTGCTGTCTGAGACTGACGTGTTACTGCTGCTGGATGTTTACTCGGCAGGAGAGAAACGCATTCCTGGTGCGGATTCACGCAGCCTCTGTCGCAGCATTAGATTGCGAGGCAAAGTTGATCCCGTTTTCGTGCAAAAAGAAGGCGATGTGCACGACGTGCTTGGGGACATTCTGCAACCTGGCGACATTGTCCTGACCCAGGGTGCTGGCAGCGTTGGCAGCCTCTCAAGAGAGCTGGCGGACAGAGGTTTCTAATTTCTGTAATTGATTGATTTTAATAGAAGAATTTGCATTTTACAGGTTAAGAAAGGGCGCATGAGAACGATAAATAAAGAACAGATCCTTGCCAAGATTGGGCGAGTGGTAGTTCTCATGGGAGGGGCCTCTGTAGAACGAGAAATTTCTTTGCTGAGCGGCCAGGCGGTGATGGCAGGATTACAGAGACTCGGTATTGACGCCGTCGCAATCGACGTTGGCAACGATGTTATTGAACAGTTGCAGAAGTCCAAACCGGATTTAGTTTTCAACTTGCTGCACGGAAAGAACGGAGAGGATGGGGTGATGCAAGGCTTGCTGGAGATGATGGAGATTCCTTACACCGGTAGCGGTGTTTTGGCTTCAGCTCTGGCCATGGACAAACTGAAAAGTAAGTTGATCTGGCGGCAGTGCGGTCTGCCAACGGCCGACTACAAACTGCTTGGTGACGATTCAGATTGGCAACAGATAACTAATGAGTTCGGCAAGGTGGTGGTCAAGCCAGTCAGTGGTGGTTCCAGTTTAGGTATAGCCATAGTGAGCGATGCTGAGTCACTGCAAAAAGAGTATGAGAAAGCAAAAGAATTCGATCAGCATATTATGGCGGAGAAATGTATTGAAGGGCCTGAGTATTCAACGGGTGTGCTTGGCGATGAGCTGCTTCCAACCATATTGTTGGAAACTGATCGTCAGTTCTTCGACTACGAAGCGAAATACATTGATGAGGCAACACGCATTACTTGCCCTGTGGATATTCCTCAGGAGCAAATGAATAGGTTGAAGACATTGGTTCGGCAGGCCTATAACAGCCTGGGTTGCACTGGGCTTGCTCGAGTAGATTTTATGCAAGACCAGACAGGTGAGTTTTATCTGCTTGAACTGAACACGGTTCCGGGAATGACATCCCACAGCTTTGTGCCAACGGCTGCTGAACGGATGGGAATCAGTTTTGATGAACTGCTGTTGCGCATCCTCGATTGCGAATTGGCTAACTGACAATGAGAAACACCACAACTACCAAGCGCGGATCGACATTCAGTGCGGGAAAACGCATTGGGGTCGGCAATCAGCCCTTGAATCCGAAACGCAAGATTCGGTTCAAGCTGGGGGCGTTGGTGGTGTTGTTTTGCGCATGCGGGATTTTGTTATTACAGAACCTTGAATCGGTTACCCAGCGGATTTCCAGACCAGTGACAAAGGTGAAGATCGAAAACCAATGGCAGAGCATCAGTGAAAATGAAGTGCAGTCATTGATCGGCAGCTACATGGGTTCCGGCTTTTTTGATTTCGATGTGCAAGGTGTTCGTCAGGAACTGGAAAACCACCCTTGGGTTCGGCAAGCGGCAGTGAAGAAGATATGGCCAGACAGTGTGGGCCTGCAATTAACAGAAGAAGTTGCAATTGCTCACTGGGGAGACGGCCAATTGCTCAATCAGTATGGAGAAACCTTTGAGCCGACGATGACTGACCATCTGGTTTCTCTGCCCCGGCTTAGTGGACCGGACGCAACGCAAGTCAAGGTGATGGAACAATACCGGGCTGTTAACCAACTCTTCTTCCAGGCGGGGTTGCGAGTCACAAGCTTGAATCTTAGCCAAAGAGGCAATTGGGTGTTGGAGTTGAATGATCGAATTCAAATCACCGCCGGGCGGGAAGCAGTAATGAGTCGATTGAATCGATTTCTGGAATTCTACAGTCAACAACCAGAAAGTGCGTTTACAAACATAGTGAAGGTAGATCTTAGGTACGACAATGGAATCGCCATGAAGAGCGATCAC
>JAKSCP010000117.1 GCA_022360535.1 Pseudomonadales bacterium
GGATGCGGAAAGCTGTTGCGATAAGTTTGCGGCGTTAGCGGGCGTGAATCCTTCACAAGTCCTGCCATTCTCAACTGGTGTTATAGGTGAACGTTTACCCGTGGAGAAGCTCATCAGCGCCATGCCGGCGCTTTATAAGGGTTTGGACTCTGCGGCCTGGTTGCCGGCCGCAACTGGCATCATGACCACGGATACCCGTCCCAAAATGGCCAGCAAACGGATTGAAATTGCCGGGAAAGCCGTAAGCATCACCGGAATAGCCAAAGGTTCCGGCATGATAAAGCCTGACATGGCCACCATGTTAGCCTACGTCTTCACCGATATTGGCATTGAACAGTCGGCCGCGAATGCTTTGTTACAGGATGCGGTCGGGCAGAGTTTTAATCGCATCACCGTCGATGGTGATACCTCAACCAATGATTGTTGTATGTTGGCTGCCACCGGAAAGAGCGGAGTGAGCCTTAGTGAGTTGATGCCGTCAGATCGTGACCGGTATGTCTTAGCGCTCAATGAGGTCTTTTCTGACTTGGCAACAGGTTTAATTCGCGATGCGGAAGGTGCTACCAAGTTTGTCACCGTTGCTGTTTGCGATGGCGCAACGAGTGAAGAATGTCTCCAAGTAGCCTATACCATCGCTGAGTCACCGTTGGTGAAGACAGCCTTGTTTGCCTCTGACCCGAATTGGGGACGTATACTTGCTGCAGTCGGGAGAGCTGGCGTGCCAGACCTGGATATCGGCAACGTGGCAATCTATTTGGGAGACTTGCTGATTGCAGTTAACGGCGGGGTAGCACCCGCTTACCGCGAAGAGCTGGGCCAACTAGAAATGGATAAAGACGAAATCGTGGTGACTATAAAATTGGGTAGAGGCAGCACCAATGAGACCGTCTGGACTTCTGACCTATCCCACGACTATGTGCGAATTAACGCCGACTACCGAACTTAGTTTTGCCTAGCACTGATCCTGTTCATGTGGCTGTGGGTGTGATCCTCAATACCAATGATGAGGTGTTGATAGCACTGCGGCATCCCGATAGCCATCAGGGTGGATTGTGGGAGTTTCCCGGAGGAAAACTTGAGCCCGGAGAAGACATCACTACCGCCTTGGCCAGGGAGTTGCGCGAAGAATTAAACCTCTCTCTGCAAAAGGCCTTTCCCTTAGTTAAGATCACTCATGAATACCCCGATAAATCCGTGCTGTTAGATGTATGGACTGTTACCGAGTGGACCGGGGAGGCTGTGGGTCAGGAAGGGCAGGAGGTGCAGTGGGTGCCACTGGGCGAACTGCACAATTTGGAGTTTCCTGCTGCCAACCAGCCTATAGTCAAAGCTCTACAGCTTCCCTCCGAAATCGCGATCACTGCCGCTGCTGCCAACCAGAATGAGTTGCTAATAGACATTGAGTCACTTATTGCTCAGGGTGTTAAAGCCATTCAGCTTCGGCAAAAACATCTGTCCGTGGTCGACTATAAAAACTGGTACCTGGGTGCTGCGGCGTTATGCCAAACCTGGGAAGTGCTGTTGTTTGCAAATACGGAAGTTGGCCTTGCAGATGAGTTGCAGGTTCCAGCTCTGCATCTAAGCAGTGCCGCCTTATTGCAGCATGAATGTCGGCCAGTCGGTGAAGAGGTGGTGATCAGCGCAGCCTGTCATAACCTGTCTGAGCTTCAACACGCACAAGCAATCGGCCTCGACTTAGCCCTGTTGTCGCCGGTATTACCAACTGCGAAGTATCCTGTCGAACACCCCTTGCTGGGTTGGGAAGGTTTTCAGTCCTTAGCCCAGCAAGTGAATATTCCCGTCTATGCGCTCGGGGGGCTGCAAAGAGGTGACCTCACCCAGGCCAAGCTGCACGGCGCCCATGGGATCGCCGGTATCGGGGCATTCTGCATAGATCAGGTAAAAAGTGATCTTTCTTAGGGTGATAGGGCTCCTAATTTAGACTGATACTCCGGTTACTTCGGCAAGCTGCTGAATTTCCAACAGTTCCTGGTGACCAATAGACGCGTGTTTCACCTAGATTGTGATAAAGTATTTACTCAAATAGCAGATACAGCAGGTTGGAATCGCGAAATCCGTGTGCCATCTTGCTGGTCTTCTGATTTGTGACCTGGTTCACTGTGATTTGCGCTAACTTATTGAAACTAGTGGTTTTATAGCCCCTTAAAGAGTGCGGAAATGGACAAAGCACTAAGCGATTACCGTTCTATGCGGTTTCTCTCCAAGCTGATTTGCAGCTGTATTCTGCTGGCAATGCCCCTCGCCAATGCTGATGTTGCGATCCTCGTTGATCAGGGGGTTTTGGTAGATTCCAATCCAGAGCCGGAAGTCACTGTAGACGAGGGCCAGGCACCGGCAGAGGACGAGCCCGCACCGACACCGGAAGAAGAAACTGAAACTGATCCTGATGCCTCCTATATCAGTTTTGGAGGTTGGGCAGTCACGGGCAGTGAGTTTGTGGATGCAGCGACTTTCGTATTTGACCTCGGTGAAACGACCACCGAGGTCACAGCTGCCACTTTGCGCATGCCGATAGATGAAGTATTCCTGCAGAATGAATCGGCGCCGGTGCAGGTTACCTTTTTCTCCGATAATGGAGTGATTGAAGTATCCGATTACTCCGTCGGTTTCACCACGCCTCTGGTTGAAGTAGATGCGGCGATGCTCACAGAGCTGGAAATCGATGTCACCGGAGCTGTGAACGCTTCATTGAACGTAGGTCGCTATATTGGGTTCCGTGTAACCAGTTCGGTTACGCCTGGTTCAGTGGAGAGCGATTTGTTTCCACCCTATACAGGAATACGGCTAGAGACCAATCCTGTTCTGGAATTTGTACCTGGACCTGCACCCACTTTACAAAACGATGTGGCTCGCTTCGATGGATTTACCCTTGAGGTACCTGAAATCGAAGTGCCGACAGTAGGAGTGGCAGCAGCACAATTTAAGCTAGTTGACCCCAATGAATTGGTTTTTCAACTGACAAATGCAGTCGTTTCTGAAGAGGCGCTAGAACCACCTCCATTTTCTGGTGCTGATTTGTTTAACTGCAGCGCGTTTTCTGCTCCAGAGCCAGCGGGCGTGGCGGAAGGTGTTTCAAGTTACTCAGTAAATTCGGGCATTTTAGATGTGCCCAGCGTCAACTTCGACGGGGAGCAAGTCACGGTCCGTCTGGAGCTGATAGATGGATCTGAACCCGCCTTGTTTGAAACCTTGGATATTGGCGCTGTGCAGTCTGGACCATCAGACGCCACTGTGTCTGCTTTGCAAGGAGGTTTGGTAGTAGAACCGGCACAGGATTTCGTTCCACTCTGTCATGGCTGGGTACTAGTAGGTGATTTTATTCGAAATCGAGTGGTTGAACGA
>JAKSCP010000131.1 GCA_022360535.1 Pseudomonadales bacterium
CTGAGATATATTCTATCGCTTCTTTGAGGGATATAATTTCTTTCATTTTGCCATGAAGGGGCAATTATTACTCGAGTTACAGTACGTTTCAGAGAATTTTCTAAGAGCGAAATGAAATGGGCAATGTCTTGTTCACGCAATTCTCGCAATCGGCATGTGATTTGAGACTTACGTCTAGGAGACAACCGCTGGTATGCATTAATCTTTTGTTGAACTTGTGCGTCGGACGTATCTTCGTCAAAATGTGCATCAATACCCTGGGATGAGAACGCCTCAACAATAACATCAAAATCGAAATACAGAATCCCAAATCCATTGGACTCAAGCTGTTGCAACGCCCCTTCAGTAAAGATACCTGCAAGAACGACCCCCAAGAAGGGGCGGCTGTCGCGATACTTCGTTGCCAGGGGAGTGATTGCTCCCTGGATTTCCTGTGCCTTGTTACGAGAATGCTTCGTATATCTCCGATGGGCAATTTCGATAAAAGCTTTTGGGACACCGATTTCGTTGTCTGATCCTCCCGCCTCCAACACATAATCTAAATCATGGGAGTTACCTAAATTGTCCTTCCAAGAAACTTTTCTCTTTCCGTCACGAGCCGATCTTGGATGATTCCAGTCTAGATACAGACCGTGTCTTTTGGCTACTTCATTTAAGTCCGTTCGGATCGCTTCTTCAATAACATTGCCAATGATCTGGCCCAATTTATGTGCAGGAGATTGCGCCACTTTATCCCTTCACCCAAAGTCGACCTTCACACAAAGGTATACGATGTTTACGGTTCTTCCATTTTACATTTCTATCTCGTATTTTTTCAAATTCCCAAGTTTCGAAACCGGCAGCCAGAGCTAGCTTGCCCAGCCATTCGATCACGGGGACATACACGCCATATGGAGCTGAATCACCAATAACAAAACAGCAGCGTGAAGGAGATTTGCAAACACGTCTCAAAGCAAGCCAGACTTTTGCCATGTCCAGAAAATAACATGCGATCATCAAATTATAGGTTTTCTTGCCTTTCCGAAGCATTCGCAATTCGGTCAACTGTTTGCAAATCTCTGTAATTTCATCTCTAATTATCTCTAATTCGTCACTATTGAGAACTTCTTGCAAATCCACTGAAGACGGTGGAACGTGCTGGGAACAAGCCCGAATCAGAAACCGGCGGACTTTTTCCTGCAAATCCCCCCATCCATCCAATTCCCGCAGGAAACATAATTCAAGCCGAGTTGCATCAGCGTAATCATAATTGTTGGGATAGGGTGGGGAAGTTAATACAAAATTGGCCCAATTGTCCTCGGCCCCTGCACAAGTACGAGCATCTGACTGCAACAAACGGCTTTTAGGCCCTTGAATCGCTTGCGCCCATTGCATGTCGTCATACACAACGTTTGTAGCCACTTGGTATGCTACAAATGGGTCTAAAACAGCCTTCTTGGACTTTCCGGGTAAAATATATTGCCATTGGGCCGTCCCCACACTTGATGTAGACCGGAGAATAGAAATCAGCGTTAACCAAGTAAGTTGCCATTCAAATGTTTTGGTTTTTCTGTCAATAATGACCTGTCGTAGTGAGTCCAGCTTTCTCAAAGACTCGGAGCTATAACAGCGTGTTATCAATTCGGGGTAATCTATAGTTTCGCCCCTTTTTGCCTTCGCCTGCTGAAGCATACCTTCAGCATAATCTAGATAGCTATCAGGGTTCTGTCGGTATTGTAGTTTGGCATTTGCGATTTGAGTGAGAAAAGGGTGCGCTTCGATTCCCATAGCTGAAACGTTTGATACCTCAGCAGCTATCAATGTCGTAGCGGAACCGGCGAAAGGGTCCAGCACATGGACATCCTTACCCTGTTCTCTTATGACACTTTCACACCACTGAGCCGAGAAGCCTGCACTAAAACGGAACCAACGGTGAACAGGGAGCTTCATGTTGGGCGTGAAAGTACCAGTAGCGCCATCAGCAACTTCCGATTCCAGTACGTGCTTAGGGAATAATGTTAACTGTCGCACTGAACTTCTCACGAAAATGCGGATAGACTATTGCGATTACCCTAGAATAAAGATAATCCTATGTCAAATGTTACTTACAAGTCCAGCTTGTCGCGGAGAAAGCTCTTCAGTTGCGACATGCCAACGCGGTCCTGTGTCATGGCATCGCGATCACGGACAGTTACCGTCTGATCTTCGGCGGTCTGCCCGTCGACGGTGACGCAGAAGGGGGTGCCGGCTTCATCCTGACGACGATAGCGACGACCTACGGCACCTTTCATGTCGTAGAAGCAATTCCAGTGTTTCTTGAGATCGTCGTAAATCGCCGTGGCGGTCTCAGGCATGCCGTCTTTCTTCACCAGCGGGAAGACGGCGATCTTGATCGGCGCCAGAGAAGGATGAAACCGCAGGACATTGCGCGTCTCGCCCTTGACCTCTTCTTCGGCATAGGCGTCGACCAGAAACGCCAGTACACCACGGTCGGCACCGGCTGAGGGTTCGATGACATAGGGGATGTAGCGTTTCTTGGCTTCATCGTCGAAGTAGCTCAACGGGCCTTTGTGCCAGTCTTCAGACTCGGCAACCAGTGTGGTCTTGACGGTATCGCGATTGTTCTCATACCAGCTGGTAGCCGAACGGATGCCGCGCTGGTGCTGTCGCAGGTCGAAGTCGGTGCGATTGGCGATACCTTCCAGTTCCTGCCAGTCGCCCCGGCCAAAGGGGAATTTGTATTCGATATCGACGCAGCCCTTGGCGTAGTGGGCCAGCTC
>JAKSCP010000240.1 GCA_022360535.1 Pseudomonadales bacterium
AGATAGCGATTGTTGGCGCTGATTTTACTCCTGGAGAGGCAGATCAGTTACGGCGCGCAATGGCAGCCTGGAAAAAGAAGGGAGGGCTGGAACCCTTTAAAGAGAAATTGATCAATGGTCTGTTGCGCAATGGCTACTCTGCGGATTTTGCGCAGCGAATTTACAGCCAGGTGAAAGGGTTTGGTGAATACGGTTTTCCCGAATCCCATTCGGCCAGCTTCGCCCACATTGCCTATGTTTCGTCCTGGTTCAAATACCATCATCCGGCGGCCTTTTGTTGTGCGCTCTTGAATAGTCAGCCCATGGGTTTTTACCCGCCGGCACAACTGATACAGGATGCGAGGCGACATGGTGTCGAAGTATTACCTGTGGATGTGAATAAGAGTGATCACGAATGCACACTCGAGCATGTAACTGAGAGTAAATGGAAACCAGTTAAGCCCCCTGCGCCTAAATTACGCATAGGCTTTAACCAGTTAAAAGACTTGTCGGATACTGGCGCCGAAGCCATTGAGGAAAGTCGTCGGGCAGGATTGTTTTCCACGGTGCAGGAACTGGTATATCGCAGTGGCATCAATAAACGGGACCTGGAGGCATTGGCGGCCGCCGATGCGCTAAGGGGATTAAGCGGTGATCGACATCGTGCTTTTTGGCAAGCCTCGGGAGTGGAAACCAGTGAGACCAATGCCAGACCCTTCCACCCCAAACTGACCCTGAACAATGATTTTGGAGTGGATGTCATGCTGCCCAAACCAACCAAGGGGCAGGACATATTTGCTGACTACCAATCCATGAGTTTCAGTTTACGGCAACATCCGCTGACTTTGTTTCGTGAACATTTGAACAACTACGATGTCACACCAGCCCGCCAGTTGGCGGTAATAGATCGAGAGCAATATGTCAAAGTTACCGGCATCGTGACTGCTCGCCAGCGTCCTCAGACAGCTTCAGGGGTCACTTTCTTAACAATCGAAGATGAAACAGGCTTTATTAATGTTGTGGTCTGGCCCAAGTTGGGCGACGAGTATCGACCGGTAGTGCGACTGGCAAAGTTGATGGGTGTAGCTGGTCATGTACAAAATAGCGACGGTGTTATCCACTTGATTGCTAACCATCTCACTGATCTTTCTCCCTGGTTGGGGGCAATGCGATTGCCATCCCGGGATTTCATGTGAAAATTAAAATTTCCTGGATCGACAGGAAATAAGCACTTACTAATCGTTAACCAAAGATTTTGGTGCTTTCTCCTTCCAGGTTTTCTCCAATAACTCAGCAACCATCTCAGATTCGGCGTTTTCAAGATGTACTCTGACTCCGCAAACCTTCTTCCCCCAATACAATTTCTCCAGGGCATCAGGATACATGGCCAATGCTGGTTCACGAACTGGTTCGCTGGCCATAATGTTGAGAAAAGGTTCGTCAGCAATGGCCGTCGCGATAATCTTGCCGCGAATGCGAAAAGAGGTGCGGTCGAAGTGGGGTTCTTCGGTCACTTCTGGCAGTGCCAGCGCGAGTTTTCTCACTTGAGTAAGTTTCATCGACAAATAGCCTACGCTGCCTCCTGTTGAGAGAAATCCATTTTGTGAGAGCCGATTCGTTTCTCAGGCATCATTGTTAATATGAACACTCCACCATTTCGGCTTTTTAGAAACATAAGAGTGCGATTGGGGCCTGAGTTCTTTGCGATTAGGGGAATCGAAAGCGCCGAGTGCCAGAGCTACAACTGGGTCATCGTCAATTGCGCCTAAGGTACTGCCACATTTACTACAGAAACTTCTGGATGAGTAATCTGACGAACGCCAGGTTGCAGGCTCTCCGCCAGGACCATCCCAGCTTACGTTATCTCTATCAAATTCCACCCAAACTTGAGTCAACGATCCGGAATGGCGTTGACACATTTTGCATGAGCAGGTGTGAGGTTTATTTGGAGTACCGGTTGCAGTAAAACGGATGTTTCCGCACAAGCAACCGCCTGTATAAATCTTGCCCATAATTTGGTTTCCGAATTCTTAGTCAAAGCATCTAACGCTCTGAATAGTGAGTGCGCCTATGGTGCACCCTTGTTTGATTTGTTGGTTATGTTCCTTTTTCATCATCCCTTAGTATCCACGATCTGAAAGAGTCTTCAGTAACTGATCAAATATAGGCGAAGTGCCATGAGAAAACTTGTAGTGTTCGGTTTGTCGCTTAAAGAACTTTGCACTGCCCGGGTACATATTGAGAGTGGCATCTACATCCGTCACATAATTATTTAGTGTATAGTCAGTTATAAGACCCTGGTCATGAGCTCTCGTAACAGCAGACCACAGATTAATATTAAGACCTACAAACGCAATCGCTTGCTGTTCTTCTGTTGGGCTCAGATTGGAAGAGTCCGCAGCCAGCTTTGCCACCAAGGACGCGTACTCTGATTCATCGGTAATGCTCTTGTATATACCGTTTGCTGCTTCCCTTAGAGCAATTTCTGCCGAAGCAATTGCTATACGATTAGACTGACGAACTTGGCGAGCCAGATAAATCAGTGTAACGAGAACAGTAATTGCTCCAACCACTTCGCCTACTGCTCCAATAGCATCCCAATTCATCTATCTGTCACCTTTCATATGCAGACTTTATGACAAGTTACTTATCAAGCAACTTCCAAGTGTCCGCGCCATCAAACGTTCTTATATCTAACTTTTCATACACGGCTGGAGAAAACATTCTGAAATTTATCGAAAGTCTTTCAGTTGGGGTCTTCTCTATGCCTTCATAGTGGGTCACGCAGCCGCAAGTATTACAATGGTAAAACTCAATAACCTCATCATTCCAGACATATGCAGTGGCGGCTGTTCCTGTAAAAGTTACTCTAGCTGTTTCTCTGGTTAGATGTCCCCAAAGTGCCCCATATCGCCGGCAAACTGAACAAGTGCATCGGATAAGTCTTTCCGGAAGTTCGCTTATTTCAATTTCTACTGCCCCGCAATGACAAGACGACTTAAACAATTTTTATTAACAACCTCGTAGTCACCTAATGCTCTGAATAGTGGGCTCGGCATTAACCGAGTCCTTGGTTGGTTTGCTGGTCATATTTCGTCATTCAGGGCTACAAATTAGGTTTCCCGCCTGCAGCATTAGAAGTGACATTCAGCCCCACAATTAGAAATTCTACTTCCTCGTCGGCCTTAGGGCAGTGCTCAACTCCTTTCGGGACAATGAACATTTCATCTTCATAAAGTTCGATATCAAGGTCCCTAAGCTGAATTGTCAAATGGCCTTTATACAAAATGAACAATTCGTCTTGGTCATCGTGTTTGTGCCACTTGGTTTCTCCAATCCCTTTGGCTAGCTTAAATAGTTGATTATTAGCGATGCCTATTGTTCTCTGTGACCAGTGTTCGTGAATTTTGTCGAGTTCGTCTCGGATATTTACTTTTTCCATGGTCGATACTCTATGCGGGCAGAAACATGGCACCTTGAATAGTGGGTGCCACTTGCGGCATCCTTAACTGATTTATGGGTATGTGTCGTCTAATTCTCAATTTCAATAATTATCGAATCAATTTCTTCTTGAAAATCCACTGATAGATTATCGCGAATCTGATCATACACTTGCCGATTTAGACTGTTAGGAATCGAAAGAGCGTTGGCCCACGTAGATTTTCTTGCCAAGTACTCGTCCTCCTCGAACAGCCCTTGATTGTATTGGTACCATTCGTTTTCCCACATTCTAAGGTTTGCAGAGTAGATGAAAATGCATGACAAGTCTTCAGCACTGGCCGGTGGAGTGCGAATCTCAGTGCATTCATTGTATGCGCGTGCTGAGTATTCATCTGTTCCAACAGTTAGCAGCCAATCTATTTGTTGTTGCGAAAGTTCGTTTCGTGTTTGTGATTGCATACTGTTCGTATTTTGCTGAATCTCGTAGACCAAAAAAACAATGCCCAACAATACTCCAATATTTGCGAGCAGTGACAGCCAACTGTTTAGTTTGTCTAAATCCATGTTCAAATTGATTGATTCTTTGGTTGTGTTTTGTTGATGAATGATTGACTCATCACTATTGTCCGCAGAACTCAACTTCATATTGTACGGTGGGTGGATCGCTTTCAATTATTGAGTATTGTTCTTCGACAACATCACGCCATACCGATGAACCTTCATTTGCTGCAGGATATGTTAATGCGTTTAGTTGCTTTAATTCTCTCCACTCTTCTCGGAAACCGGGGAAAAAGTACATGTTTCTTGCTATATCAATTGGTGCGGCCTGGCCTCGTTGGCTTCCGCTCCAGTTAAATTGCTTCCAGCTATCTAGAGCACGTAATGTGGTTACAAATATGATCTTTTCTTGGTCTTCAAGCTCTTCTCCGAGACAGCCTTTCTGCCAAATAGCGGCATTGCTACCTATCAGGTCATTCACGGCAATCGCGCGTTCATTCGCTCTGCCGGCCTCTTCGGTGGTTGCGATATCTCTGGACAATCTAAGCTCGATTCCAACAAAGACCAAGGAAGCAACAACTGACACCAGGGCGATTACTTCAGCCCAGAGTTTCCATGTTTGTTGGTTCAAAGTTGTCATTGGATGCGGTCAAGCTCTCAAGCGCAGTGTTTCTTGATTGATCTGTTGATTATGTTTCCTGGTCACTTTAATTCCTGTAACTTTTCCATAGGTGGGACTGTATCAAAACTGGGAAGACCATTGGTTTGTTCGAAACCTAAACTTCTGGATTCCATATTGACGTTGGCCACTGAGTTCAATCCTGTTGAATCAGAGAGTGTGGCTGTAACCAAACTAATATAGTTGAGGCTCGGGTTGTGATTAAAAAGACGTGTTCCGCATATAGAGCAAAAACATCTGAAAGAATTTAGTTTCGTGACTTCATATCTAGATAAAAGCTCTTCACCTTCCAAAATTCTTAGCTTATTTGCTGCTAACATGGCGACAGGAACAAATTCCGAACCATGTGCCCTACGGCAGAATTGGCAATGGCAATTGACGACGATATCTAATTCGTCATCAACCTCATACCTAATTTGCCCGCATAAACAGTTACCCGAATGCACTAATCTCTCCTGGAAACATAACGCCCTAAATCAAGGGCTCAGCACGCAGTACTGAGCCCTTGATTGATTTGTTTGATATGTGTCTTATGCACTTAGTCAAACTCCAAAAGCTATAAGCACTGCAACAACCATAAGAACCGCAAAAGTTACTCTAAGTAGCCGCGCCTCACGAGGTTTTTGGAAAAGCGGTCCGATCATTCTACCGAAACACAGCCAGATAACA
>JAKSCP010000196.1 GCA_022360535.1 Pseudomonadales bacterium
AACCTGGGCACCTATTCACATACCGGCACTTCCCGAGTCGCAGCCGAAGTCCTGCGATGTAGCTGGGACAACTGCATCGTAGAGCGAGGCGATAGCCGCAAGCATTTACCCTGGAATCTTGGTCAGTTCGGCAGCAATACCTCATTTACCATGACCCGCACCAACTATGTTGCTGCCATGGATGCGCTGGAAAAACTGCTCGAGATCGCTGCTATCGAATTGGGGGGTTCAATTGAAGACTATGATATTCAAGACGAACGTGTGTTCCGCAAGTCTGATCCTGGCACTTACATTACCTATGCCGATGCTGCAGCCAAAGCAATAGAGTTGGGCGGTAAGTACAGTGGTGAATACGCACCGGAAGACATCAATTCGTTAACCGCTCGATCTGTTGCTGCACTGGCCGGCTCAGGACTCATTGGGGTAGCAAAAGACAATCTGGAAAAAGAAGGCACCGTACCTGCCCTCGCCGCCGGCTTCATCGAAATTGAGCTGGATACCGAAACCGGCAAATACGAAATCCTGGACTATCTTGGAGTGGCAGATTGCGGCACCGTGATTCACCCACGGGGATTGGAAATACAGGTCAAAAGCGCAGCGGTGATGGGTTTTGGCATGGCAGGCTTTGAACGCCACGCCTTTGATCCACAAAATGGTTTGCCAGCTACCACCGGATTACACAATTCGAAGCTGCCTACTTTTCTCGACGTGCCCACTCCCATGGATTGGGCAGCCACAGATATTCCGGATCCGCAAAATCCGGTAGGAGCCAAAGGGGTTGGCGAGCCGATTCAAGGCTGTGCATCCGCAGCACTATTGTGTGCCATTTCCGACGCACTGGGAGGTCATACCTTCAACCGGGTACCGGTCACTGCTGACATGATCGTGAATGCTGCCGCAGGCTTGCCGCAATCACAGAAACCACTGAGTACAAATACGACTTAGCTGAATACTTCTACGCGTCAGTCTGTATTTAATACTGACTGACGCAAGTTTCCCAATGGCGTAAAGCTGTTACCGCCATCTATGCTCTTGTAAATGAAGTAGCCTTCGGTTGCCACATAAACGATCGTGGGATCAGAGGGGGCAAACACAATATCGTGAATCTGAGCGTCGGCCTGCAATACCACTGCTGCGGAAAGGCCTCCGTCTTCTGACTTCCTTAGCTCTGCTGACTGGGCAAAGAGAACAATTTCAGCATCAAGAGGCGATACTTCTATTGGCCCATTAACTGGTTGTTGTATGGAAGTCCAATCCAGGCCCCCATTTATAGACTTTCTGATCAGGAATGCGTCCCGCTCAATAGCGTAAATCACCTGACCATCGGCTGAAACCGTGAACCATGGGATGATCAGTTCACGCAGTTCATCTGCGAAGCGTTCTGTAGTTGAACCTTTGTTGCTTATCCGAACGAAACCGATGTTCTCCGTCACATCTTCGAAGTTGAATCCAAACGTAATGAGATCCCCATCGCCGCCGTATGGCTGCAGTCGCCAGTAACCGTTTCTTGTGTCATTACCGTCGATAGCAAGTTTATTCCATTGCGAACCGTCGTTGCTCGACACATAAACTCCACCTTCAAAGTACTGACCTTGCAATTCCGAAAAGCTGGCACTCCCTCCTTCAACGCCTATGTAGACTCTGCTTGGTTCAACTGGGTCGATATTTATAGCAGTAACTCTCGAATTGCTTAGACCGCAGCTACCGCGGATCCAGCTGACTCCACCGTCAATGGATTTGTAGACTCCTGCGGTTGAACTGGGGTAGTCGCCGCTGACCGGACCAGGTGAGTCAAGGGTTGCCGCGTACACCACACTGTTATTAAGTGGATGTATCACCATGTCCCAGATTTCCGGATAGTTCTCCAGGGCTTCGGCATGACGAAATCCGGAGCGAAACTGTTGCCAGCTATCACCCCCATCCAGACTTCGAAGCACTCCATTGCGTTCGGTTCCAACGTAGACTATGCCTGCATCTGTGGGAGAGACCGTGAGAGATCGAAACACTGAGTCACGATCCTCTCCTTCTGGACCATCAGGTCCTGCAACAATCTCGTTGCCATTTCCTGGATCATTGGCCTCGCAGTCTTGCATCTGCTGCGGAGATGTCAGCAAAGTCGTCAACGTGAATACGGCGGGATCCTCACTGGTCAGCACGAGCTCTGCGCTGTACCTGATTCCCAGTGCGCGTAATCCGAACAGGCTAAGAACCTGACTCTCAACAGAGTAGCTACCCGCACTATCTGCCTGACCCTCACTTAATGTCGCCTCATTGAGAGTGAAACGAAGATTGTCAGCGTCAGTCAGTTCAAGCACCGCCGTGTATCGACCCAGGGATGGAACATCGAAAGGCGGGATGCTAAGCAGTCCCGAGCTGACCTGAAACACAGCGTCGGTGTCCTGAGCTTCAGCCGGCAAGCACAGGCAAAAGCTCAGAACCAAGGATACGCCTAAACTTTTGAGCAACTTATTCATCCCTTCCAGAAAACCTGCCCACCTGACAAGAAAGCGCAGTTTTACAAGAGTGCTCCTTAACGACCAAACTGCGTCAAGACAACGCCATAGACTGCCATCGCATCCCAAAAATTTTGCAGTCGTATATTCTCATTACGTCCGTGTTGATTGTTATCGTGGTTCGCCAAGGGCAGGATGATAATTGGCGCATCCAATCGATCATCAAAGGAGTTCAACGGTAAGGTTCCGCCCATATTCGGCGTCAAGATCAGATCCGGCGTAAACTCTCGCATAATGCCGATTAATCGCTGCGCCATCTCACCGTCCATGGATGTTCGCAAGCCAGGGCTGCCCTCTCCACGCCAGTTCAATTTCACGACTTTGGCATTGTTGCGTAACTCTTCGGAGCTGGGATCTTCATGAACGATATAAAATCCTTCCTTTTCAATATGAGCTTCGATCAATTCCCTGAGTCTTGCAGGGCGCTGATTCGGTACGTTTCGTAAATTCAATGACACCGTCGCTGAAGGTAGAATTATGTTGCGACCGCGGATACCAACACCACCTGCAACGATTCCGCGCGCGTTTATTGCAGGTAATGTCACCAGCTCCTCCAGGCGCATGCCGCTCCCTTCCGGAGTATGAACAGAAAGTTCATCCTGCAAGCCTGCCTCTATATTTGGCATAGCGTTGATTGCAGCTCGCTCGGCTTCTGTTAATGGCGCGACATTATCGTAGTATCCCTCTACCAATATGCGACCATCTTCTGCCCTCATGCTAGTGAGTAGATAGCTCAGATGCATGATGGGATTGGGAGACCAATTACCATAGTGTCCGGAGTGCAGAGGCCGTGTTGCACCATAGGCAGTGATATCAACAGTGCCACTGCCGCGCACTCCGAACACCAATTGCGCACGGCGAGACTGATGCATCGGACCATCGCAAAAGAGAAACAGATCCGCATCGAACAACTGTGGATTTTCATCGATAATCCGGCCAACAGTAGGAGACCCGCGCTCTTCCTCTCCGTCCAGTAGCAGTTTCAAATTGACTGAAAGCTCCATGCCATTGGCGCGTAACGCATCCAATGTGTGGACGATCGCCACAATCGGCATTTTGTCGTCCCCTGCCGAGCGCGCATAGAGGCGTGATTCGGGATCGAAATTCCCACTAACACTAGCGATATCTATGGGCTGTCCGTCGGGCAATGGTCCGTCAAGCAATGTCGGAGTAAAGGGTGGGTAAGTCCAGTTTACTGGCTGCACAGGCTGGCCATCGAAATGGGCATAGAGAAGAATAGTCTCTGTGGCACCCGGAGTCAGTAACTCTGCATAGATGTAAGGTGCCCGCCCTGCCCTGAGAGTCTGAGTCGTGAAACCGCGTTCCTGCAACATAGCAGTAATCAATTCGACGTTGGCATCCATGTCCTCCAGATTCGCGGAGTCATTAGGCAATGAAAGCAAGTCGATGAAGTCTTGAATGATTATTTTCTCTCTGTCAGCGCGATAAGCATTTACTGCCGAAGCAACTTCCAGGGTCGATTGCTGAGCCACCAACAAGCCGGGGGCAATGGTCAGCAAAGCGAGTAATGAATATCGAAGAAATTTCATGGCGTAAGCCTTACCCAACAGGGTTGCTATTTCTATTAAGGAGCAGGCGTCTGCGACAGAATGAATCGGCGGGTATCCTCCAGCAACTGGATTCTCGCCGGTTCATGCACATACATCATGTGTCCGCCCTGATAGTACTCATACTGAACCTGCTCGCGCCGAATGTCGTGTCGATTCAATGTGTATTCGGCATCGAAAAATGGCGTCGTCAGATCAAAGTAACCCGATGCCACAAACAACTTTAACGAGGGATTAACCCGCAAGGCCACAGCAAGGTCATGGGCTGTATTAACGTAGGCCGGCTCCCAAAAAGAACCATCGGGCACCGTGCGCCAGTTCCAGTTGCGACTTAGCTCAGGATCGGCAGGATTCAAATACTGGCGGTCCCAGTCCACTCCCAGATCACTGCGCATATAAGACAGCAATGCAGTTTTATAGGCAGCAGAAATACCGTCTCCTGCCGGATCTCGAGAGGATTCAGCGGCCAGGTCATCAATTTGATCCTGGGTATAGCGAGAATCAGAACGACCGACTGCTATGCCTTCATCACGCAACAACTCTTTGGCGAAACGATTACCCTGAACTCGCAAGTTCGCCTTGTCGATATAGTCTGTGCTCAAACCCGTGAAGTAAGCCAATCGGTCTCGTACAGCACGGTACTCATCCGGGCTAATCGTATTACCTTTGAACAGCGCAGGAAGATATTCATTCACGGCAAATTCCCTTGCCTGTTGCAAAAATACTTCCTGACTTTCGGGCTGCGGTTCCACCTTGCCATGGTAGAGCGCAGTTGCAGCCATGGTTGGCACATAGGTAATAAAGGAAACAATATTGTCTCTTACGTAGGGAGTTGAACCCTGATAGTCCAGGGCCTGTGAGATAAACAGTATCCCATTCAAACTGATCGACAGGTCCTCTTCCATGCGTTGGGCTACCGCCGCCGCCCGGGTGGTACCAAAACTCTCCCCCAATAAAAACTTTGGCGAGTTCCAGCGGTTTTGTTCGTTGATCCAGGTTTGAATGAATAAGGCCATTGAGTCTGCATC
>JAKSCP010000391.1 GCA_022360535.1 Pseudomonadales bacterium
ATTTCTGTGGGTGTGTCAGCGGCAGAAATGACTGCGCTGGAAGTGATGCAAAGCGTGGATACCCGATACGATGGTGATACGGTTCGCGCTGAATACACTATGGTGCTAATTGATCGTCGAGATCGACAACGCACTCGAAATTTGAATATTTACTCAAAAGATTACGGAGTCGATACCCGCACCCTCTCCCAGTTTGAATCTCCTGTAGATATCCGCGGCACTTCCTACCTTAATTTCGATTGGGACGATCCGGATCGAGACGACGACTCCTGGCTCTACTTGCCAGCGCTGCAACGGGTAAAACGTATCGCGTCCAGTGACACCTCTGATTCCTTTCTCGGCAGCGACTTCACTTATGCGGACATCAACGGCATCGAGATAGACTGGTTCGACTATCGATTCGTTAACGAATCAGAGATGGTAGATGGATTCGACACCTGGGTCATTGAAGCAACCCCAAAGCCTGAATTCAAAGACAAGGCTGAAGATGCCACTGGTTACTCCAAACTCCAGAGCTGGATTAGAAAAGACAACTTCGTACAGGTCCGGGGCCAGGCCTGGGAATTGCGCGGAAACCGTATTAAATATTTCACTTCTTCCGATATAGAAGAAATAGACGGAATTTGGACCGTGCAGAGACTACAGGCCGTGACTACTCGCAGCGGCCGCCAGGAACATGCCAGCGTCTTGCAACTCAACGGGGTGGAATACAATGAGAACGTGGACGATGAAATGTTCTCAACCGAATACATGCAAAGGGGCCTGGACTAGGATTCGAAATTCTTTTGTTTTGACCCATCGCACCCGGCTGACTTTCCACCACCTCTTCTTCACGACTTACTTTCTGCTGGGGGCCACTGCCCTGCCGATCGCGAGCTTCGCGCAGGATGATTTTTTCAACACCATCGATATCGATATCGAAAACCAACAGGGCGATTCTGGCCCGGTAGAATTCTTTGGCTGGGTGACCCAGAAAGTTGCCTATGGATTAGAGGCACCAGGCCCCTTGTTCGCCCGCTCCGACAGAGAAATCAACAAAATCGAAACCACGCTCTATGGACAGCTGGATATAGCTGTCGATGAGCAAACTGCCTTTCGCTTCAGCACTCGCTACTACCATGATGAGGTTTATCGCTGGTTCGATGACAACCCGCATACCGAAGATGAGATCAATACTTTTCGCAATCTCTATCAGGTCCGTGATTTCTACGTCGAACACCAAACTGACAATGGCATTTATTTCAAATTAGGCAACCAGCTCCTGGTGTGGGGACAGTCTGAGTATTTACGAGTGACTGATCTCATTAACGTCGAAGACCAGTTCAACTTCGCTCAGCAGGACCTGGAAAACCTGCGCCTGCAAGTGCCAGCCTTGTTAGTGAGCTTCAATGTTGGCGATTGGGTATTCGATTCAGTAGTGACCCAGGAGGCCGGGCGCAACCTGATCGGGCCGGCAGGGGACGAATTTGATCAATTCATCACTCAACGTGCCGCTGGCTTCCACATCCTGGAACAGGATCCCGATCGTCGGTCGGAATATTTTTTCCGGGCATCGACTCGCCTGGCTCAGGGCGACCTGCAAATAGTGGCTGGCGAATTCAATGACAATGCCCCGTCGGTGCAACGCATTGAGGCGCTGCGCTCTCCCAACCCTCGCGTGACTTACCATTTGAACCGAATGCGAGCTTTCGGCTTTTCGGCCAATTGGGTGGAAGGGTCCTGGCTCTTTTTCGGCGAAGCCGGGCTGCACAAGGACAAGGCAGTGCGCCCCAATGCCGACAGTTTTCTGCGCCAGACAGGCGGCTGGGAGCAAAAAGACCAGGTTCTGGCTGCGGTAGGGGCGGAATACAACGGCTTCAGGAACCTGGTGATTACCCTGGAATTGGATTCCATCCATACCCGTGCCCACAGCCCGTTTATGCTGATGGAGGAAGACCAGATCAGCGGAGGCCTGCGCATTTACTGGACACCGCTCAACGAGCGTTGGCAGATACTGGGAGTCTGGAATGAACTGGCCAGTGACACTGGCAGAGTGGTGCGTCTGCAGGCAGACTATAATTGGTCCGACAACCTGGATTTAGGGGTTCTCTATGTGGATTACAGCACCACTATGAATTCTCCGTTCGC
This sequence comes from Pseudomonadales bacterium, assembly GCA_022360535.1. Classification (GTDB taxonomy): domain Bacteria; phylum Pseudomonadota; class Gammaproteobacteria; order Pseudomonadales; family Pseudohongiellaceae; genus UBA9145. The sequence continues at coordinate 2,128 of JAKSCP010000391.1, forward strand.
CGCGTTTCGATTTAACGATGTATTTCAGCTGCAATTGCGCTACAGTTTCGACCTCTAGGGATAGGAAAAGAAGATGTTTTCTGAAGAAGATGTAAAGACACAGCAGTCCTACCACCACGGCAATGTGAAAAATGCATTGATCGATGCGGCGATGGACCTCATTGAACGCAACGAAGCCGATGCCATAAGTCTAAGAAGGCTTGCAAAAGAAGTTGGTGTAACCCCATCGGCGGTCTATAACCATTTTGCTGACCGCGATAGCCTGATGTTAGCCATCAAGATTCGCTTATATAAAGAGCTCAATCAGTTTTTTGATGAGCAGGTTTCCCTAACCGACGATCCCGAACAGGCGCTGCTGGAGGTGTGTTTCGCCTATTTCAGGTTTTCTCAGGAGCAGCCTGCTCGCTTCATGTTCTTATTCAGTTCAACGTTGCCACTGGAACTGTCCACTCCGGAATTTATCGAAGTGTCGTGTCATAGCCTGGTACGTTCGAGAAAACTGGTTTACGGAGTATTCGAGAAATACAACATCCCCTGCAATGAAGAAGACATTGTGAACACAACAGTGCTTATATGGTCTCAGTTACACGGAATAGTACTGTTACGTAATTCGGGATCGATCCCTGCAGCAGTGGCCTATCAAGACTGGCCGCCCAGTTGTGGACTCAATCAGGACAATGAAGTTGAAGCGTTGATTCGCAATCATGTGAAGATGACCGTAGACGCCATCATCAGCAAACAGGCGATCGGTGGTCAGCACTGATCGCTTGCGTATCTACTAGTCCAGACCAATAGCTCTTCGCGCTAACTGGTTCTTGATCACACCCATATTGTCTACCGCACTAAGGCCTGCGTTGCGCAACCATTGTATGGGTGGCGATTGCTGAGCAAACAAGTGTTTGAATCCCTCCATCAACCACATCATGCCCAAATTATGGCCGCGACGTTTTCTTTGATAACGCGACAACAATATCGGGTCGTTGATAGCCCGGCCTGCCTTGACCCCATTGGAAAGCTCTTCTGCCAGCACTTCCACATCTAACAATCCAAGATTGACCCCCTGGCCCGCCAGGGGATGAATGGTATGGGCAGCATCGCCGATCAGAACCACATTGTCGCGATGGTATTCCGTCGCATGGCGCTGCCGAAGGGGTAGCTGAAATCTTTTATCGCACCATTCGATCATTCCCAACTTGTGCTCGAAAGCGCGACCGAGTTGCAGCCGGAATTCTTCATCGGAAAGTGCCATGAGTTCTTCAGCACGCTCCGGAATACAACTCCAGACGATCGAACAAAACTGTTGGTCATCCGATTGCGTTTGACTGAGGGGAAGAAAAGCCAGGGGACCGGTAGCCATGAAACGCTGATACGCAGTATGGCTATGGGGTAATTCAGTGCGCACGGTCGTAACAATTGCTGTATGTTGATAATCCCACTCCCGCGTTGTGAAATTCATCAGTTCGCGAATACGAGAGTTTGCACCATCGGCTCCAATCAATAGTTTGGTGCGACACTGCTGCCCATCGGTGGCAGTCAACAGCACTTGTTGGTCCTCTGTTTTTTGTACGGAGTCGATTGCAAATGGTATGAGTTTTACGATGTGGTTATCTGTATGCAATCGATCAGTGAGGGCTGTCAGTACCACCGAGTTCTCGGCGATGGTGCCTAACTGAGATTGAGCAACTTCCCTGGCACTG
>JAKSCP010000368.1 GCA_022360535.1 Pseudomonadales bacterium
CTTTCGGCAGAATGCCAAAGTACTCTGGTAGTAATTCCTTCATGTTTTCGATGTATTCGGTGGACTCGTCCAGGTAACGCTGACGGCCTTCATCGGTGTTGGCGTAAAAGAACTGATAGCCATTGGAAACGAACTGAAAGAAGGCTTGCATGTCACCCACAAAACCCACCTCGTCTTTAATCGCTTCCATATCAGCCCGCAGGCGTTCAACTTCATCCAGACCAATCTGGTGGATCTCATCTGCAGTCAGGTCGGTGGTGGTGTAAGAGCGCAGCATCTGATTGTAAAAAGCGGTACCCAGCGGTAGCGCAGAAACGCCGACAGGTTCGGCGGGTGCCCGCATCATGTCTTCTTCAAGCCATTCCACTAACTCGGTGTAGGCTGGTTGAAAGGAATCTTGTAAAGCGGTCTGGGCGCGGGCCTTTAGCTCGTCGGCTGCAGTTGCGTCTATCTCGCCGCTTTCAACCAGGCTATCTATCTTGGTTTGTGCATCACTCCAAAGCGCTGAATCGGATTCGCTGTCATCAAAAGGCTGGCCTGAAATGAGATTCCGCGAGGCATCAATGACAAACTCATAGGCAAAGCGCGGCGGTCTCACGCTGCGCTCTGCATTGTATTGCGCCCAATCCAGTTGTTGGCCCAGTGCTCGACCCACACCTTCGATGCGAGAGATGTAAGCTTCGGCGTCGCTAAGGGTTTCCACCTGGTGGTAGTTCATCAATATCACTGGCAGTGAATCGTGCATGCCGCCCATTTGTTCGAAGATGTACTCCTGTTGCGCGAAGGCGTAGTTGTCCCGTGCCTGCTCATACAGATACACCCACAGGTCGTAAGAGGTTTTGGCTTCGAAATCCAGGATGTCGTAGTCAAAATTGGCTTGCAGCTCTTCAACGGTTGCCGCCTGCCAATCCAGTTGTTCCTGCACCGATTCCATGGACATTTCATCAATTCGATCGTACTGCTCCTTGCGGCCCAGGGTGGTCAGCTCGATAGGACTGAACTGCAACCGTTCTTCATTCTTTTCTTCAAACCAGGCATTGAGCCGATCAGTCTCTTCCATCGAGACAGTAACTGGTGGCGGTGTTTCCACTGTGGGCTCTTCACTGCACGCTCCGATTAATAGGGCTAGGGCAGCGATCAGACTGAGGCGAGAGGTTATGGGGGAGGTTATGGGAGAGGTTATGAGAGAAGTCATATGAGATGTCATGCGAAAAGCCATATAAGATTTCCTGAATTCAATAACGTTCGCCGCGGTGCGACTGGACCAAGCGACGGAAAGTAGCCACAAGCATACAATAAAAGGCCCTGCGTTATGTCAAACTACTGCAATACAGAATTCGTTACACTATAACCATGACTAATAGAACCAATACCTCCGACATCGCCCTGCAACGCAGGCAATTTCTGCGTATGGGTATCGCTGGCGCCAGCTTCTTTGCTGCTGGCGGCGCCTCTCAACTGAGCCTCGCGCAAACCGATGCGCCGTTTCACAGTGTGAAAAACCTGGGGCCGCTGCAGCCCCCCGATGCCAATGGCCTCATGCTGCCGGCAGGCTTTCGATCCCGCATCGTGGCCCGTAGCGGCCAGCCCGCCGCCGCAGCTTCCAGCTACCGCTGGCATTCCTCCCCTGACGGCGGCGCCTGTTACGCCACCGATGATGGGGGTTGGATTTACGTCTCCAATTCTGAGGCAGACCTGCGCCGGGGCGGGGTCGGTGCCATTCGCTTTGATGCTGTGGGCAACGTGGTGGACAGCTATTCCATTTGCGACGGCACCAGCCGCAATTGTGCCGGTGGTGCCACTCCATGGGGCACCTGGCTGAGCTGTGAAGAGTTTGATAACGGTCAGGTTTATGAATGTGATCCTTACGGCAATCGCGAAGCCGTAGTGCGACCCACTATGGGAACCTACAGCCATGAAGCCGTCGCCATCGATATGGCCAATGATTGTGCCTACCTTACCGAAGACACACCCGATGGTGGCTTCTATCGGTTTGTCTCAGAAGCAGGAATGCCCGATCTGGACAATGGTCGTCTGGAAATCGCAGCAGTCGTCGAACAAGAGGGGCAGAAATTCATTGCCTGGATACAGGTTCCCGATCCCAGCGCGGGCGTTGTACCCACAAGGCGTCAGGTGCCTTCCTATACTCCATTCGATGGCGGTGAAGGTATCGCCTTACATGAAGGTGTCGTGTACTTCACCACCAAAGGCGACAACCGGGTATGGGGCTACCATACAGACACGCAGCGACTGGATATAATCTATGACGCCGCTACCAGCAGTAATCCAATTCTGACCGGTGTAGACAATGTTGTTATCACTCCGGCAGGTGATGTCTTGGTAGCGGAAGACGGTGGCAACATGCAGATCGTTGCCATCTCACCAGATCTTGAAGTATTTCCGATAGTACAGATCATTGGTCAAGATCGATCGGAAATCTGTGGTCCGGCATTTGATCCAAGCTATCAGCGCTTCTACTTCAGTTCACAGAACGGAGTAACAGGTAAAGGCGCAGACGGTATCACTTACGAGATCAGTGCTGTTTAGGTGTAGATAGATCAATAGTTAATGCCCGTCTTTGGTCTGGTCTAAGACCACTGTCGCGGTTCGCCATTAGAAATTGGCTACTAGGCGAAGTGGTTCTCGCTCTGTTGTTTTTCCCTCTTCTCCAAGTTGAATCTGTTCATCCACTACCTTTAATAGGTAAGAGTTGTCCCAGGGCTTGCTGACGTGCCGGTGGATATGCTCCTTATTAAAAGCATCTCTCACACTTGCACCATCACTGTATCCGCTAATACGAATACAACGCGCTTGGGGTTGCTTGTCTTTTACCTCGGCAGCAAACTCGGTACCGGTCATCACCGGCATGCGCTGATCGGTGATGATCAGGTCAAACTTCATGCGATCGCAAAAAGCCAATGCAGACTTTGGATCTGGACAAATACTGACATCGAATTGCTTGCTGCGCAGCATGCGTGCTAAAGAGTTGGCGACAAGGCTATCGTCATCGATCAATAGAACGGACTTCTGTCTGTTGCTCATGGTTATTACCTCAATTGATTTACTTAAAGGTAATAATCGCAAGGAGAGTGCCAACCACTGCGGTAGCTGGCAATCTTGTGAACACGGTCATGTTTTTAGGGCAAACCAAGCCCCAAAAACTGGAGCAAGAGTTCGAGATCATCAGGAAAAAGGGCAACGTCAGCCTCTGTGAGCTGAATTCCTGGTGATTTGCAGTCTGGGGAGGCAAAAGAGACGTATCAAAAACGTAACAGTTGTATCAAAGTTACTGCTTGTTACTTCATATTTCCTGGCTTTCACGCCGTTCGCGCCGGTTTTTTCGCATTTCGATAGGCAGCGAGATGGTAAAACAGGCGCCTTTGGTAGGGTTGTTCTTCGCAGTAATCAGGCCGTGATGCTTGGTAACAATGCCGTGGCTGACATACAAGCCGAGTCCAGTGCCTGAGCCGACGTCTTTGGTTGTGAAGAAAGGATCGAACAGCTTACTCACCACCTCTTCATCGATCCCGGGGCCATCATCACTGAATTCGATGTGAATGTAATCTGCATCGGAGCGCGTTTTTATCGTCAACGTGCCCTGTGATTCTATAGCCTGTGCTCCATTAACAATGACATTGACAAACACCTGCCGGAGCTGGCCTTGCCAGACGTAAATGTCGGGGATATCGCCAAATTCCTTTACGACTTCGCACTTGTACTTCACTTCATTCCAGACAAGTTTCAAGGTGTTGTCGATGAGCTGATTGATGTTGCATAGAACTCGATTGTCGCCTTCAGTGCGAGCGAAATCACTCAGGTTAACTATGATCTCTTCGATGCGAGCGATGCCTGAAAGGCTTTCATGTATGCAATCCACCCCATCCTTGGCGATGTACTCAAGATTGGAGGTGGCGAGGATTTCATCGATCTTGCTGATTTGTTCCTGTACGTCGGCACCGCCAAGATCTCTCACTGCTTCCACCAGTTTCCGGTAAGCCAAGAAAGCTGCCGTGTAGGAAGCGGTGTAATCTTCCAGGGTTTGTAGATTACTTTTTACAAACCCCACGGGATTATTGATTTCGTGTGCAACACCGGCAGCGAGCAAGCCAATGGAGGCAAGTTTTTCCTGCTGCACCAATTGATTCTTTTGTTCATTCAACTCGTCATAGGCAGACTTTAAGGTCTCGTTCGCGTCATAGAGTTCTCGAGAACGATCCTCTAGCAGCGATTCGGCTTTTTCTCTCGCCGCCCGCTGTCTTTCGTAGGCCCGTTTGTAATCCTGTTCCTTACTCATTCACTCGAATTTCAAATCGACAATGATCGTGTCCATCATGCATGCAGATCGGATGTGCGAAGCTATAGTCCACACCGTACTGCTCAGCAGCGCCCTTTATAAGACCCTCCGCCAAATGACAAAGCTTGCGGGGTGATCGGTAGAACATGATAAGCCTATTTTCCTCAGGTTGTTCCCACTGCAAGGAAGGTAGATTGGGATTGGGATACAGTTTCTTCACTTCTTTGTGAATGACGTCTTCAATACTTTTCAGAAACTCAATGAAGTCAGGCTTTTCCTCTACGAAAACAGGATGTCGCATCGCCAGGGCGTGAAACAGGTACTGCCCAAATGCCCTAACCAGATCCAGTACCGGCGTCCCGGTAATCGTTGACAGCTCGCCCACCATGGCAATCAGCTCTTCATCTGGAAAGTCTTCTACCGAGGTGTAGATACCTTCTGATTCGGGTTTGACAGAATCCAGTATGCGATCCCAGACGTCGATACCGATCTGCTGTTCAACCATATCGTTGAAGGTCGTGAATACAATGCCTTTCATAACTGTTTTCCTATAGAAACTGAGTCGCCGCTGACACATAGGAAACTGATCGCGACTTAGCTGTTGAGGTTAGATTATACTCAGTATCGAGCAATGAAACTGAGACATTTCTCCCAATGCACAACGTTTTAATACTGGATGACGACGAGTATGTATTGAAGTCCCTCGCGCGACTGTTTGCAGCGGAAGACTACGCCTTGTCCCGATTCCAGGATCCTATGGAAGCCTTGATCCAGTGCACTACGAGGAGTTTCGACCTGATAATCTCAGATCAGCGCATGCCCGGTATGACTGGCACCGAGTTTTTTGCGCAGGTGGCCGAGGTGCAACCTGAAACTCGACGCTTGCTAATCAGCGGATACAGTGACTTTGAGTCAGTCACCGACGCCTTTAATCAGCAGATAATTCATAAGTTCATTGTTAAGCCCTGGAACAACGATCAGCTTCGTAGTCTTGTTGCGGAGCAATTGGCACTGAAGGAAGCTGGGCCCGGGGTTGCCGTCGCACCGTCCGGCTTAAGTGCAGAGCGGGCCTCCGCCCAGCCCAGCGATGAGGTGAGTTTTCACGGCATTGTGACTTCCGATCAGGCACTCAATCAGCAGATTGCCATCATTCGCCAGACAGCAACCAGCGAAGCGCCGTTCTTCATTCACGGAGAAACGGGTACGGGAAAAGAGTTGATTGCCCGTGCCATTCATCTGGAGAGTGAGCGGGCCACACAAGCTTTTGTTGCTCTCAATTGTGCGAATCTCACGGAGTCATTGCTGGAGTCCCAATTATTTGGGCACAAGAAAGGCGCGTTTACAGGCGCCGATAAAGATCAAAAGGGATTATTGGCGGAAGCTGAAGGGGGCACTCTGTTTCTCGACGAAGTGACAGAGATTCCGTTGCCACTGCAGGCGAAGCTGTTGCGGGTTTTGCAGGAGCGTGAGTATTCACCAGTGGGTGAAACAAGGGTTATTCCGTTCGATGTGAAAGTCATCTCTGCCTCGTCCACCAGCCTGGAACAAGCAGTAGGGGAGGGTAATTTTCGGGAAGACCTGCGCTATCGTCTCGAGGTTATGCCAATTAGCCTGCCACCGTTGCGCGCACGCACGAGCGACAAAGGCATGTTGTTTGATTACTTTCTGGAAAACCAACTTGAAAGGCACGGACATAAACCCATGCTGGTAGACGAAGCTGTCTATGGGTGTATCGATAGCTATCCCTGGCCTGGTAATGTGCGGGAGATGGTGAATGTCTGCACTTATGTTGCTGCTCTGGCGACAGAAGAGGAGAGCATCGTCACGCTGGAAAAGTTGCCACCCACGCTGCGAGCACCTGCAGGGAGCACCAATACTCAGGCAGCAGCACCCGCCGCTGAGCCCAAAGCACAGCGGCCGCAAGTAACGCGGGAAAGCCTGGAAGAGGCCATAGAAAAATTCGATGGCCATCGTGAAACCATCGCTCAGCATTTTGGCATTAGCCGCATGACCTTGTGGCGCAAGATGAAACAATTCGACTTGGCCTGAGGTTTCCGGCCAACAAAGAAAAAAGCCCGGCGACAGCGAAGTCACCAGGCTTTTGGGAAATAGTCCTTAATAAAGGACAGACGAATCTATGAGACTACGATAATCCAGTTGTCGAACGAGGCGTCGGTAACACCGATCAGCTCCACCAGTACCGAGGCATTGGAAAAATCACTGTCGCCATCAAGATCAACTAACAGGGTTGCATTGTCGCCGGGCTCATCGATATCCAGCCATTGATCGACTTCAAGATCGGCAAGATCATCAAGCAGGTCAAAAGACAACACATCTTCATCAGCAACAAAGTCAATAATGGTGTCCGCATTGTTGTCGATGTCCGACTGACGCCATAGGAAAGTGTCGCTGCCGTCACCACCCGTCAAGGTGTCACTACCTGTCATGCCGCGGATAGTATCGTCGCCATCACCACCATCAATGATGTTATCTTCTTTGTTGCCGCGAATAACGTCATCGTTGTCCGATCCAATAACATTTTCAACCGATGTCAGGGTGTCGGAATCGCCACCGGTAGTGCGCTTGTCCTGTAGATCGATGTTTACCGCGTCGGGGGTGTCTGAGTAGTCAACCGTATCGTTTCCGGAGCCGCCATTGACAACATCGGCACCTGAACCTGGTTGTAGTGTATCGTCACCAGAACCACCTAGCAGGGTGTCATTACCATCGCCACCGATCAGCGTGTCATTGCCGACGCCACCGGAAATCGTGTCATTGCCGTCACCGCCGTCGAGGATATCCTGATCGTTACCGCCGGAAAGGTCATCGTTACCCTGGTCGCCAGAGATGTCGTCATCGCCTGTACCACCGTCTAACTCATCGTCGCCAGATCCGCCTGACAGGACATCATCACCCTTACCGCCGGAAATTATGTCATCACCGGTACCGCCCTGGATTTCATCATTGCCAGTGCCGCCGTCGAGAGTATCGTCTCCATCATCGCCGCTCAGGTTATCGTCACCCTTACCACCGATGATGGAGTCGTTGTCGTCGCCGCCACTGATCGTGTCATTACCTGTACCACCGTCGATAGTATCGTTTCCGGTGCCACCTAATAGTTCGTCGTTACCCGCGCGTCCTTCGATGGTGTCGTTACCTGCGCCACCATCAATGACGTCGTCCTGTGAACTGTAACCAACGAAGTTTCCATCTGCATCATACTTGGCTAGTTGACCGTCTTCGGTGTAAGTGTAGGTGAAGGTTTCTTCTGAATTGGCAGGGGCCTCATCGTTACTTCCTACATTGCCTAGTCCGTTACCTTCGTTGCCATCAACACCATTACCTTGGCCCTGACCATTGTTTGAACTGATGCCATTGCCGTTACCATTACTGTTGCCATTGCCATTGCCATTGCCATTGCCATTGCCATTGCCATTGCCATTGCCATTGCCATTGCCATTGCCATTGCCATTGCCA
>JAKSCP010000153.1 GCA_022360535.1 Pseudomonadales bacterium
ATACAGTTGCTGCGAAGTTGCAGCAACGCAGCGAAGTGGGAATCGCCGTGTGGCATTTCTCGCTGCACTCGTCACTCGGCATGGCGGTCATAGCAATTAGCTTGTTTAGCTATGGCTGGGTTGGCATACAAACCTGGGCGTATTGAGCATAGTCCTACCGTGACAATGTCTCACCTACAGTGGTTGGAGTGACATCTCGACCGCTCACTCCTGTACTGCTTGCTACCTAATACCCAACCCAGGGTGGTTCGATTAATAGCTCCTCGTCCGCGCCTGGCTTGGCTATCCATTTCTGTGGACGGCCATAGATGTTGTCGCCACCATACATAACGCCCTCAGATGAAACACTGAAACTATGCACTTCACGAAATCCGTCGGGTAACTCTACGGGAACCACCCAGGTGTATTTCTGATTGCCTTCAAAATCGAAATTAATGAAACGCAACGGATTGTGAGCTGTCATCCAAAAGTCATCTTTATTGACAATGACATCCAGAGCCATGCCAGAAATATCGATGCGACGCTCGAAGTTAAATTCTGTCATGCTGTCGCCGGTTCGCCAGATATTGACTCCATAACCCGATCGGTCCAGAACAAAGATTCGCCCTTCTGGTCCTATACCAAGCGAATGGATGCCATTGGTTCCACCTGGGCCAGTTCCTTCACTACCGAACTCGGTCAGGTAGTTCATTTCGTTGTCATAGACGACAACCCGATTATTGATCAGCCCATCAGCTACAAGAATTCGTCCATCTGGCATAAAGGCCACATCTTGTGGGCTACCGAAATGGGTGGCGTCTTTGCCCGGCACACCCTTCTCACCGTAAGTCGCCAACAGCTCACTGCCATCATTGGCTAGCACGTAGATCTGATGATGAGTTTGATTGATCACCCACAACTTACGCTCAGGATCATAGGGGCTGACCCTGATACGCTCTGGACCAGGGCCATCGGCCCCTTCACAGAGGTAATCAAGATGGTCCCAGACTTCAACCACATTGCCGTTTGCATCGAGAATAAAAATACAGTTCTGCCAGGTGCGTCTTTCACCTTCACTTAACACACTGATACCGAGCTCACCGGCAAATCCGTGAAAATCGACAGGCACATCTAAAGGTATTCTGGTTTCGCCCCGCTGGCTGACGATCAGACGAGCTGGGTGGTCTGACAGCACTCCTGAGGCACCACCAAAAGCAAAGCCCTCTCCCGCAAACGGCTCAGCCCAATAAGTAACCACTTCATAGGGACTCTCGCCGACCTCACCGATGTCGATTTCATCTTGTGCGATTGAATACATGGAAAACACACTGATTGCCAGCATACAAACTGTGTTAATTAACGATTTCTTCATAACAGCAGCACCTTATTCTCTATCGTTTTTATATTAGTGTTTTGGAACGCCTGCACATTAACAATACAAGAATAAGCCAAAAATCAAACAGGCTTACTACTCACGTTCTCAATCAAGATTTCGGAACCCAAAAAAATACTTCCCAGTCTCGCAGCGGTTCTACGCCAGGAGACGACGACACGTCTAATGACCTGCCTGGGCCAGCCCATTGCTGCATCATACTTATTCTTTCATCTCCAAAAATCTCTATTGCCTCCATCTGATAGGTTTTATCACCTATCCGCAACCATCCATCACCTCCGCGGTCGCGTACCCGCTGCGCCCAGTACCCGCCGTCCGGTCGAGTTGCCGTTATTACTCCATCAGGCGTACCAACCCATGACAAGTACACAACAACTGGCGGAAAGCCAGCCTGCTTCATCATTAGCGGGCCATCATGTAGATCATTCAGTGGCGTGAAGTCGTCAGGAGAAGGAGTAATCTCTCCCCCGATAATGACACCTGGCAAGCGACCCAGGCCTTGATTGCTCAAATAGGGGGCTGTGGAGACCCAACCAAATACGGCTATTACTACAACCGCGCCCACTCCCATTCCGATAGCTTTTGCTGCTTTCACTTAGACCCTCATGAAACTACAAATCGAACTTGATTTTTCGCGCTCTACAGTTCTTCGCAGAGTAACATGCCTTTAACAACGGCAATTGTGACTAAACGTCATTTTGTTTGGCTTTTGCCCTAAGGCCAATCCAATAACGCGTATCAATCTCTGTCGATTTGCCCGGAAAGGCGATTGCTACTCTGGCCTCATTTGTTCACTAGCAGATTGCTACTGAGACAACTGTTCATCCAACTCCTCCCGGCGGGCACCGGCGAGGATTGATGGCAATGAATAGTTGCCCTCGTGGCAGGCATATTCATACACGTACTCGCCTGCTGCTTTTCGGCGTAAAGGCATTTCCACAGTCACAGGCTGCGAATAGATAACGGGGTCATGAATTGTGTAGGAATAGAAAATTTCATCCTTGGACTGCATCTGGAATCTCTCCGTGACTTCCAATGCATAGGATGACGGGATGAAAGGATTTGAAACTTGCGGATGAAAGTTTTTCGTCTGCACAACTAACGTGTCATCCTCCCAACGCCCAACAGAGTTGCCCATCCATTGGTACATCACTTCTGGAAAATGTTCTCCGGCAAGAGGAATGATTCTGGCGTCGTGAACCATCTCGCGATGAATCACCACATAGTCCTGATTCTGAACAAATTGGAAATTAGCGTTGTAGGTCCAGGCAATCATAGGCGGCACCTGGCCACCCACGTAAACGCAGCGCTCCCAGGGATTGCGAATCTCAGGTCCATCCAGAGCGCCAGCTCCGGCGGCACGCCATTCCCCAAACACATCCTTGCTTCGACCACCAGCAACGAAGGGCAAGCGACCATTAGGAGGATCAACGATTAGTGAGGTGCGGAACTCGCCGTCAACAACCGCGAGGTTAATGCGGGTGTTAGCAAAGTTTTCATCGGCCTGAAAAAGGATATTTGCCCCGCGCTCCGGTTCGCCGCGATTTGAATCCAGGTCTGCAGCCTTCTCCTCTGCCGAGATTTCAGCCTGGACCATCAGCTCCTGCGCTTCTTCCAGTGTGTAGAAACGTTTCTCGCCCAGTTCTTCGGGCCGTTGCAAAGGCGTTTGGCTGGCATTAGTCCAGTAACCTTGTAGATTGGGGTGGCCATGCTCGGTTCGAGGCATCTCCCACTGCTGAGCGGCAACGATTGAAGACCCAGTCAACAATAATGAAAGAAGAATAAGAAACTGCAGCGATTTCAACAGAACAATCCATGCCTTGAAGGAAGCCGCTATAGTGTACTTTGCTCACAGCGCTATTGCGAGATCATGCCAGCCAACCAGTAACTGGTACTGATTTCAATCAACAAGCAAATTATCCTATCGCTAGAGGGCTCTGCTGTATCCAAGCGCCGAGAAAAGTTATGAAGGGCTGCCTGCTATGCTAGCAGGCAGCTTACTCGCAGCTTTATCCAGTACCAAACAGTTCCTTGCGCATACTGCCCGAATCAAACGATCACAGAATGGCTAAAAATTGAAACGTATGCCAACGCGGTAGTTTCTTCCCATTACGTCGTTGAGTGCTCGGTTGGTGGGCAGATAAGCGGGACGGTTCTCTGAGCCCTGAAAGAGTGGCAATGCGTAGAGTGCCGGATCTGTATCAAACATATTTTTTATCGAGATAAATACCTCACCTTCGCCGCCGGCAAAGCTCAGGTCATAAGAGCCGTACAAGTCAAAGAACCATTCGCCATCTACACTGTTGTCATTAATGGTGCGATTAAGCCCCACTGATGCCGGACATCCGCTGAACCCACACTCGATGAAACGGTTATCGATGACACCGTCGCTGTGGCCACGGGCTGTCAGGTTAACCGACCATTCATCCCAATCGTAACGAGCGGTGGCACGATAGACCCAATCCGGAGTGTTGGAAGTGTTCTCTCCCGCACGATTGCGCTGAGTCACGCCATCGTCAGTAGTGTTCTTAATATAGTGAGTCGTCATAAAACGCAGGGCCATTGTTCCTGGACCTATATCACGACTGTAACTGGCCTCAATGTCATA
>JAKSCP010000114.1 GCA_022360535.1 Pseudomonadales bacterium
AAGAGTTTAAACGTCTACACTTTACACAAATAGCGGTCAAAACTACTTCCAGTCTTCCTGTCCACAATCCATGTGGATTCTACAAGTTGGCCAATTTCGGTCAATAAATGCTGAATCTTGCCCAAACTGCTGTTTTCTGCCGAATCACCGTCAACTCGTTCCGGTGCAATGAACAGTAATTTCTGCCAAAGCTTTAGCGGCTCTTCCCGTTCCATACCATCGGTCGCCAGTACGATGGAAAACTGACCGGAATGTCGGGCTATTGTGTTCTTTATCTGCGCTAGCCAGGGCGCCTGCTCCGCGGCAGCAAAGACGATGCAATGGGCGCCTTGACCATTGCTGAGGTGCAGAAACTGGTCCAGACCATAGGCGAAAGCTTGATCCAATGCTCGGGATCGCGCCAGCGCCTGCAGTGCAGTCGGCACACTGGTGCACACCTCATTGGTACCGTCTGCTCCGAATTGCCAGTCTTCCCCAAGTGCTCCCGATTCCAGGGCAATTCTAGCCACTGCTGCAGCGGCTTCGTCATTGTCACTGCTAAGCAAATAGGCAACGGTGCGATTACTGTGGAATACACTGTTTTCAGGTAAACGAACATTCAGCTGTCTGTTTCGGGCAAACACTTTCCACATGATGTTCTTGACTGAGTCACCAGGTGCATAAGGGCGGATTTCCATGCGGTCACCTTCCGGTTCGCCACTCGGATTGGGAATTCCGTCTTCGGCGGTCAAGGAACGCAGCAGAGGGAGTTGTTTAACCGAATTGGTTTGGGGGAGCGCCATCAGCTCGCAGTCCTGTTTCTGAAACCATGAAAAGCGACAAAACCCGAGTACATCAGACACGGAAAATTGCCTGATGACATGACTGCTAAGACAACGTTTCTGCGGAATTATCTCTTCCCGCATGAATTTGCCATCGGCAAAATCTGCTCGGGTTGAGATGAAGTCCGGGTAAGTGATTTTCCAGTTCAGACGAACCAGTGGTAAAAACGTGGGGCTCGGAAGCTTGAACCCTGTCTCGTTAGGAAATCCGGCTTCTACCTTAATCTGGGTTGGCGCAGTGGTGTTGGCAGCATGTTCTCGCCGAATTTTTCGTTGCATCAATACCCCTACGATGACCGTGTTGAACAAGCAAAACACCAAAATGGCCAATGCGCAGATGGCTAGGGCAAACACCACCAGGTCCATGGCGCCGTACGCGAATACATTGAGTGCGGTGGCTGCAACAACCAGCGTGATACACCCTTGAGCCGTGAGGGGAAACAGCCCGAGCAGTGATCGTAAAAGTTGTTTAGCTTTCGATAGTGCGCTGACAGTCATGGAATGCTGGGAGTCAGAGTAGGGAAAAGTCAGGGGGCATTGTTGCACGGCTACAAATTGCTAACAATTAGAGTCGTCTAAGCTATTGAAGTTTCAGTGCAAATTTCAGAAATAAGGAGAAAATCTGGATTAGCGTGGGGTGACTATGACATCGGATTTGACTGAATTGGCAATAAAACAAAGCTCATGTGACCGATGGTGTAGAGATTCAATTTGCTCTTGGGTAGGAGCAGCGCTGTTGTGAAATTTAACTTTAGGATTGAGTTCGACTCGAGTCATTGCGATTTTACCGTCGGCGTTTTTGCTCATTACCCCGAGCGCTTCATCGTCATAGGCATCTACGACAAAGCCATCTTGAGCGGCAAGGTCGAGGAAGAACAGCATATGACAGGATGACAAGGCGGCAACAAATGCTTCTTCTGGATCAACAAACTCTGGTTTCGAGAAGGGCTCCGGCACGATGTGGGAAGAGGCAGAGGCGTTTATCAGGGAGCCGCCATTGAATCGCCAGCAATGCGCTCTGGAATACTCTTTATTGAGAAAGTCAGCGCCATCTCTTTGCCATTGAACTGTAGCTGAATAATTAGACATGGCGCCTTCTTTAGCGATTTGCGCGATTGTCAATAAGTTGATCGACTACGGCAGGGTCAGCCAGTGTTGTCGTGTCGCCAAGGTTTTCCAGTTCATTGGCAGCGATTTTGCGCAGTATTCTACGCATGATTTTTCCAGACCTGGTTTTAGGCAGGCCTGGGGCGAACTGGATGATTTCCGGTTTCGCGAATGAACCTATTTCCTTGGCCACAAACTGCACTAACTCGGTGCGCAGTTCTTCGGAATCTGGAATACCTGCCATCAAAGTTACATAAGCGTAGATACCTTGGCCTTTGATATCGTGAGGGTAGCCAACTACTGCCGCCTCGGCCACGGTGTCGTGCAACACGAGAGCACTCTCAATTTCAGCTGTTCCCAGTCTGTGACCAGAAACGTTGATCACATCGTCTACGCGACCCGTTACCCAGTAGTAGTCGTCACTATCCCGTCGCGCGCTGTCTCCAGTCAAATAATAGCCAGGGTAAGCGGCGAAGTAGGTGTTTAGGCAGCGCTCATGGTCGCCATAAACCGTACGAATTTGACTGGGCCAGCTCTGACTTATGACCAGATTGCCTTCAGTGGCGCCTTCCAGCACATTGCCATCAGCATCCAGTAACTCCGGTTTTACTCCGAAGAAGGGCTTAGTCGCAGAGCCAGGCTTTAAGTCGGTGACACCAGGGATAGGGGTAATCATGATGGCGCCAGTTTCTGTCTGCCACCAGGTGTCCACAATGGGACAGCGGCTGTCGCCAACCACCTGGTAATACCACTCCCAGGCCTCAGGGTTGATGGGTTCGCCCACAGACCCCAACAATCTCAGTGAACTGCGAGACGTTCTTTTAACCGGCTCATCGCCACCGGACATCAGTGCCCGAATAGCAGTAGGTGCTGTATAAAAAATATTGACCTGATGCTTGTCTACCACCTGCCAGAAGCGAGAAGCATCCGGATATGTTGGCACGCCCTCAAACATGAGCGTGATGGCACCATTGCAGAGCGGGCCATACACGATATACGAATGCCCGGTTACCCAGCCCACATCGGCGGTGCACCAGTAGATATCGCCTTCGTGGTAATCAAAGACATATTTGTGGGTTATGGTGGCGCCTAACAGATAGCCAGCAGTTGTGTGCAGCACGCCTTTCGGTTTTCCGGTAGAGCCAGAGGTATAAAGAATGAATAGCGGATCTTCAGCATCCATCAGCTCCGGTGGACAATCGCTGCTGGCTGCTTCTGTTGCCTGGTGATAGCAGACATCCCGATCGTCGTTCCAACTGGTTTTTGCGTTGGTGCGTTTTACAACGAATACCGAATGCACATTAGGGCAGGAAACGAGTGCCTCATCCACATTGGCTTTGAGCGGGATGATTCGTCCACCGCGAATCCCTTCGTCAGCGGTGATGACGGTCTGACAGTCTGAGTCCAGGATACGATCTTTGATGGATTCCGGTGAAAAGCCACCGAATACTACCGAGTGGATGGCCCCAATTCGAGCACAGGCCAACATGGCGTAGGCTGCTTCCGGAATCATAGGCATGTAAATACACACTCGATCACCTTTGCCTACGTTACGAGCTTTGAGCGCATTGGCAAACTTGCAAACTTGCTGGTGTAATTCACGGTAGCTGATGTGCTTGTCTTGATCTGGCTCGTCCCCCTCCCAAATGATGGCTGTCTGTTCGGCTTTTTTGTCGAGATGCCGGTCAATGCAGTTGTACGACACATTCAACTTGCCGCCGGCGAACCATTCGGCTGTCGCAGAATTGAAATCACTGTTCATTACAGATTGCCAGGGGGCGTGCCAATACAGCAGTTCACCCGCTTGTTCCGCCCAGAACTCCTCTGGAGTCTCGATTGACTGCTGGTACATTGACTCGAAACGGTCTTTTGAAAGGTGGGCACGCTGCGAGGCCGCTTCTGTAACTGGATACACTTTATCTTCTGACATAGCTGTTGGGTTCGATCTGATTCCGATTTGTTGGGGAGGGTGAGTTATAGGTTGTCGTCAACAGTTGAGAATGTTGATGTGGGTATTGCAAGTGGCTGCGATAGGCATGGATTCAGTATGCCTTAATGCAGGTATGCCCTCAACAACGCAGGTAGGTTCTCAACAAAAGGGTCACTGTGACTGAAGCTGAAATCTCACGTTATCAATCAGGCGTGTGGGCCCAATTGCTGCTGCTGCCAGGATGGCGAAATGTGAGGTGGTGTCCGCTGCGGGTTGAAGGCTGTCTGCATCGCAAATAACGACGTAGTCCGGTTGCATTCCCCTTGAGTTTAATTCTGTTACCGCCTGGTCCTGCAACGAAGAAAACTGCCTTTCACCTGTCAGGATTCTCGTAGCGGTGGATTCGAGCACACGATTTAGACCGGTCGCAACTTCCAGCTCTTGTGGACTTAGGTAGTTGTTGCGCGAACTCATCGCCAGCCCACTTTCTTCTCTGGCAATCTCTACCCCGACTATTTCAATGGGAAACGCCAAATCGTTCACCATGCGCTTAATGAGGACGAATTGTTGGTAGTCCTTAAGGCCGAAGCACGCAATATCCGGCTGTACGATGTTAAAGAGCTTGCTGACTACCGTGGTGACGCCGTCAAAATGCCCGGGTCTGCTGGCGCCGCAATAGAGTTTGGAGAGCTCGGGAACCTGTACCAGGGTTGAGCTGCTAGCGTTGGCACCATAGAGTTCAGATTCGCTGGGGGCAAACAGGTAGTGGCAGCCAGCATCGCTGAGCTGCTTGGTGTCGTGATCAAGGGTCCTGGGGTAACTGGCGAGGTCCTCGTTGGGTCCAAACTGCAGTGGGTTAACGAAGATGGAGGTGACGACAATGTCGCTTTGATCGAGTGCCGTGCTGACTAAATTCAAATGCCCTTGATGCAGGTTACCCATGGTAGGCACCAGTGCGATTTTCTGTTGGTCCTGTCGGTGTGGCAACAAGCGCTGCCTCAACTCATCGATAGTAGTGACAATGTCCATTGCAGCGTTAGTTAAACGTGTGTTCAGGAGCGGGAAAAGATTGATCCTTCACTGCCGCAACATAGTCTCTGATAGCACCAGGGATGCCGTCTTTTGAGTCCTGCAGAAAATTCTTCACGAATTTTGGCGTAATAGGAGATACGCCCAACACGTCATGTAGAACCATGATTTGACCGGTGGTGTGGGGACCCGCTCCGATGCCAATAACCGGGATCTCCAGTGCATCCGTCACAGCTTCTGCGAGTTTGCTGGGTACGCATTCAAGCAGTAGAACGTTGGCGCCTGCTTCCTGCAACATTTGCGCCTCTTCGATTATCAATTGTGCCTGATTGGTGTCTCTACCCTGGACATGAAAGCCACCGATTCGATTTACCGATTGTGGTGTTAATCCCATGTGAGCGCAAACAGGGATGCCACGTTCTGCCAAGAGTCTTGTGGTGTTTGCAATCCAGGCTCCGCCTTCCAGTTTCACTACATTCGCACCTGCGCGCATAAGGCTGGCGGCATTCTCCAGAGTTTGTACTTCTGACGCATAGCTCATGAATGGAAGGTCAGCCATAAGCAAGGAGCCGCTATTACCTCGCTTTACACATTGCATGTGATAAACCATATCGTCCATGGTTACCGGCAGCGTGCTGTCATGACCTTGCAGAACCATACCCAGAGAGTCGCCAACCAGGAGTACCTCCACCCCTGCTGAGCTGAGGATGTTAGCGAAACAGGCATCATAGGCCGTGAGACAGGCAAATTTCTCACCCTGACTTTTCATCTTGTTTAATGTGGTTAGGGTGATGTTGGTAGCTTTAGATTGCGCGCTCATTGTAGTTCATCCTTTCGATCGCGGCGGGTTCACCATTGCAATCGAAACATCAAAAGGAAAGTTAAACCTTAGAGTAGTGAGGGGCCGGGGTTGTAGTAGTGCGTGCCACTGGGTATCGACAGCATATAGTCTAACAATTGCTGATAGTGCTCGTCATTCTCAACGAGGTCGATATCGGTGCTATTGACGATTAAAAGTTTGGATTGTTTGTAGTAATGAAAGAACTCGGTATAGGCCTTGTTGAGGTTTTCCAGGTAGTCCTGTTGAATCAATTGCTCTGCAGTAATGCCGCGTTTTTGAATTCGATTCAGCAACACTTCTGTTGGCGCCTGCAGATAGATGACCAGGTCAGGTGCGGGTGAGTTTATGGTCAAGTGCTGATAGACATTCAAATAGATTTGTAATTCATCACTGTCCAGATTGAGTTCGGCAAACAGCTTGTCTTTTTCCATTAAAAAGTCAGCTACTCGCACCGGTTCGAACAGGTCGTCTTGCTTAAGTTCATGCAATTGCTGTGCGCGTTGAAACAGGAAAAATAGTTGGGTGGACAGGGCGTACTGTTGGGGGTTTTGATAGAAGCGACTGAGGAATGGATTCTCATCACTTTTTTCCAGCAGCGTTTCATAATTGAAGGTATCTGCAAGGCGCTTGGCAAGACTGGTTTTTCCCACTCCAATAGGTCCTTCTACAGCGATAAAGCGGGGTTTCTCTCTGGACACAACGCTATGCTCTGTTGCCGCGGTTGCGGGTGTTGGTTGCGGATTGGGATTTTCTTTGCCCACTGCGTCTGCGTCTTCGACGCCTTGGAGAGGGCAGATTTCCTAGAAATTCTTCCTGTTGGTTTGTATCACCGAATT
Source organism: Pseudomonadales bacterium (assembly GCA_022360535.1). GTDB lineage: Bacteria > Pseudomonadota > Gammaproteobacteria > Pseudomonadales > Pseudohongiellaceae > UBA9145. Next base: position 6,565 of record JAKSCP010000114.1, read on the forward strand.
GAAAATCCGTCCACCATTGGCCGCTGGCATTGAGATCTTCACCTGCCGCTTCCCGCAGCAACAGAAAATCATAGGCAGCTCGAAATCTGGGATGATTGAAGGTGCTTCGGACATTGCGCCGATTGCGATGCTCCAGTTTCCATTGCAACTCCCAGATCTCCCGGCTGGCATAACTGATGCGCTTGGGAACTGCGGTGAAATCCAGTTGCTCAGCAATGACTGCATTGGCAATAGACAAATCTGTTACACCCTACTTTCTGTTTGCTGCCTTACTTTGGCCTGTCTTATGCTTGCGGCAGGAACAGGCGCAACTCGACGCGAAAGAAAAGCGCAGCAGCCTTTTGTCTATTGCCAATGCAGTCATTGCTGAGCAACTGGATTTCACCGCAGTTCCCAAGCGCATCAGTTATGCCAGTCGGGAGATCTGGGAATTACAATGGAAACTGGAGCATCGTAATCGGCGCAATGTCCGAAGCACCTTTAATCACCCCAGATTTCGAGCTGCCTATGATTTTCTGTTGCTGCGGGAAGCGGC
>JAKSCP010000225.1 GCA_022360535.1 Pseudomonadales bacterium
CCCTTCCGTCCAGGCGAGCTGATGGACATTCCACGCAAGCCGGCTACTACCCGCGTCAAGGTTCTGCCTTTGAAGAAGCTGAAAGAATTCGCGCTATAAGTTGACTGCGCCATTTACCGGCGCCTCAGCCCTATAGACGCAATGTTATGATGAGAGGCAGCCAATGGCTGCCTCTTTCGTTTCGGACACCATCATGCGAGCAAGCAAGTACCTCTTAGCTACCGTCAAGGAAACCCCTGCTGACGCGGAAGTAATTAGCCATCAATTGATGCTGAGGGCGGGCCTCATCCGCAAGCTCGCCAGCGGCTTGTATACCTGGCTGCCCATGGGCAACCGGGTATTACAAAAAGTCAGCCAGATCGTGCGTGAGGAAATGGATCGTTCTGGAGCCATGGAGGTGTCCATGCCCGTAGTGCAAAACGCCGAACTCTGGCAGGAGTCCGGTCGTTGGGACGATATGGGCCCCGAGCTTTTACGATTTCAAGATCGACACCAACGGGATTTCTGCCTCGGACCTACCCACGAAGAAGTCATTACCGATCTGGTACGCAACGAGATTGCCAGCTACAAGCAACTGCCCACTAATATTTACCAGATTCAAACCAAGTTTCGTGACGAGCGCCGACCTCGTTTTGGTGTGATGCGAGCGCGGGAATTCATCATGAAAGATGCTTACTCCTTTCATGTGGATCAGGATTCATTGCAGGCGACTTATGAAGTGATGCATAAGACCTATTGCGCCATATTTGACCGCCTTGGATTGGATTATCGACCGGTGCTGGCTGATTCAGGCAACATCGGCGGCAGCACTTCCCATGAATTCCATGTACTGGCGGACTCTGGCGAAGACGAAATCGTCTTCAGCGATGGCAGCGACTATGCCGCCAATATCGAGTTAGCCGAAGGTAAGATCGCTGCCGCTCCACCGCAGGTTGAGCGACAGGAGTTAAGCGCCGTCGACACTGGGGACGCTCACAGCGTGGAAGCGGTTGCCAATCTGATGTCCGTTGAGCCAGCACAGTTGGTTAAGACGCTGGTGGTTTTCGCTGCCGATGAAAACGGCGAGAAGAGCGATGAATTGGTCGCACTGCTCTTGCGTGGAGATCAGGATCTCAGTGAAACCAAAGCGCAAAAGCTGGCGGGTATCTATTCACCGCTGCAATTCGCCGACGACAAAGCCATCGAGGCAGCTTTCGGTTGTCCTCCCGGCTGCATCGGCCCTCATAAGATCTCACTGCGCAGTATCGCTGACCATTCTGTCACTGAACTCACCAACTTCGTCTGTGGTGCAAATGTTAATGGGCAGCATCTGAAAAATGCGAATTGGGAAAGAGACTGTCGCTACGATGAGGTTGCTGACCTGCGTCGTGTGCAGGAAGGTGACCACAGTCCCGATGGCAAGGGCAAACTCGCCATCAAACGCGGCATCGAAGTTGGTCACATCTTTCAGCTAGGCAGCAAATACAGCCAGGCAATGAATGCCACGGTCCTGGATGAACAAGGTAAAGCCGTTGTGATGACCATGGGCTGCTATGGCATTGGGGTAACTCGGGTGGTTGCCGCCTGTATCGAACAGAATCACGACGACCGGGGCATAATCTGGCCCGATAACATTGCTCCATTCCACCTCGTGATTTTGCAATTGGATGGGCATAAATCAGAGCAGGCGGTTGAGTTTTCTGAATGGCTCTACGAGCAAGCCCAACAACTCGGCATGGAAGTCTTACTCGACGACAGGGACAAGAAAACCAGTCCAGGAGTGAAGTTCGCGGAGAGCGAGCTCATCGGATTTCCTCACCGCGTCGTGGTTTCCGCGCGCAGCCTGGCTGATGGTAATGTGGAATACACCAATCGTCGCGATGGCGAAAAGCAGGCGATCAAGAAGGAAGAAATACTGGATTTCCTGAAATCCCAATGGACTCCCGCCTAGGGTTGTTAAAATCCTTCGGAGCACAGCTTAATATCTAATTTCGAATCGGCCGCTGGCTCGGACCTCAGGATCATCGCAGGTGACCAACTCCAGGCTGTCCACACGCGCGCGTGGAGGCCCTTGCTGTAACCAGCCGCGCATCGCCTCCAGGGCTGCCATCTCACCGCAAATCTTGACCTCAACATGCCCTTCCCGGGTATTGCGCACCCAACCAGTTAATCCCAGACGCTGCGCCTCGGCCTGGGTTTCCGCACGGAAAAACACGCCCTGTACACGGCCTTTAACTAATCCGGTCAAGCAGGTTCTTGCTATGGGCTCGTTTTCTTCCTGCATTGTGAATCGGGGCTCAAAATCAACTGCGGAGACTGTCCAGCAATCCCGTATAATAGCGACATCCTATCGCAGTGAATACGAAATGGCCTTGCAACTCAGCCGTCTAAGGGCGGAAATTAAACTTCTACGCCAACGTTTTCAGGCCTTTCTTTGGCTGCAGAATATGGCTGCGTTGTCGCTATGGAAGCGCACCGTGGTTCGCAGTCTGCAAATCCTGGTGGCAGTGTTTCGCGACCTGTTGCAGGAACAGATTTCGCTGCGGGCAATGAGTCTGGTGTTCACGACCCTTATTGGTATTTTTCCGCTGTTCGCCCTCACCTTTGCTGTACTGAAAGGACTCGGCGTTCACAACGCCATGGAGCCTACCTTACTCACCCTATTGCAACCATTGGGTGAGCGGGCCAGTGAAGTAACGCAGCAGATTCTTACCTATGTCGACAATTTGCAGGTGCAAGTCATTGGAGTGACATCGATCGTTCTGCTGCTCTACTTTGTAGTCAATATGATGAGCAAGATCGAATCCTCCTTTAACTACATCTGGGCCGTACGCAGGGGACGTTCCCTATCCAATCGCATCAGTGAATATCTGTTTGCTGTGATTGTGAGCCCTCTGCTGTTATTCCTCTCAATCAGCCTCACCTCCTACGTCAATACGAATTTTTTCGAACGATTCCTGGAAAATCTGATCTTTGGCAGCGTCATCATCGAATTCAGTGCCTATCTGGTGTCATTCCTATTGATGTCGCTGGCCTTTGCCTTTGCCTACGGATTTTTGCCCAATACAAAAGTGCACTTCACTTCAGCCTTCATTGGTGGTCTGGTCACTACCGCGATCTGGAAACTGATGGGCTCAATATTTCAAGGGCTGTTCATTTCGCCACTGCGAGAGAACCTCTATCTGGCCTTTGCCTCGCCTATCGCCATTATCTTCTTCATCTATGTGGGATGGATGGTGGCGCTCATCGGCAGCAGTATCGCCTTTTATCACCAGAACCCGGGGAAAGCCCGCGCTGGCAGAGAAAAACTCGACCTCAGCATTGCTCAGCAAGAACAGGTCAGCCTTGCCACCGCCCTGGCCATCATCAAACAATTTAATCGAGGCGGTAAGCCGTTCTCAGAAGACGACCTGGCCCGAGAGTTTGATATCAGTCCAGTTGCCGTGGAAGATGCCCTGCGAGCACTGCAAAGCATTAAACTGATCACGCAAACTGGGGATGATCCGCCCCGCTACCTTCCCAGCCATGCTGTCGACGATTGCAAGATCGTCGATATCTGGAATGCCCTGCGCAGCAACAATGCTGATGAAATAACAGCGAGCAATGAATCGGAGGGCTTACAGACCATAGAAACTTTTCAATCCGAACTGAAAGATGCCATAGAAAAGCAGTTAGGCCAGAAGAAATTTAGCGACTCCACGCTTTAGGGCTACCAACATATGAGTGAAATCACCATTTATCACAACCCACGTTGCTCAAAATCTCGCGCAGCACTCGCGTTATTGGAAGAGAACGACATTACTCCAAACATCGTCTACTATCTGGATACACCGCCGACGGAAGAACAGCTCCAGGCGCTGCTCTCAAAACTGGGCATGGGTATTCGGGATATCCTCAGGCGCAGTGAAGCCGAGTATGATGAATTCAATTTGGGAGATAGCGATCTTAACGAGGAGATTATCTTCGACATTGTCCGCAAACACCCAAAACTCATCGAACGCCCCATCGTTGTTCGAGGAGATCGAGCGATAATCGGACGTCCTCCGGAAAACGTTTTGCAGTTGCTGGATGACTAATTGCGTCTAACCTTCACCCGAAACACTACCAAGAAAACACTTAAAAACCCTAGATGACAGAATTAACCAGTCAACCGCCGTATGTATTAGTTCTCTACTACAGCCGCTATGGCGCTACCGAGAAGATGGCGCAACTTATTGGGCGCGGCATTGAAAAGTCCGGCGCTGTGGAAGCAAAAATCCGCACAGTGCCAGCCGTATCTCCAAATACTGAAGCAAGTGACAAAGCTATTCCCGAAAGCGGTGCGCTTTACTGCTCTGAAGAAGATCTCAGGCAATGCACTGGATTAGTGGTAGGCAGCCCGACCCGGTTTGGTCAGATGGCGTCGGCACTGCGCTATTTTGTCGACCAGACCACCGGGCTATGGACCAGCGGTGCACTGATCGACAAACCAGTGGCTACTTTTACTTCCAGTTCGTCCTTGCATGGTGGGCAGGAATCCACCCTGCTGTCCATGGCCCTGCCGTGGCTGCATCACGGCATGGTCTATTGTGGGATTCCCTACTCTGAAGCCGGTCTCAACCGTACCCAGAGTGGAGGCACTCCTTATGGGGCGAGTCATGTAGCTGGAACCGACAGCAATAATCCGATCACCGAAGATGAACAGCAATTGTGTGAAGCACTGGGTGAGCGTATTGCCCGCCTAAGCGGTTCTCTGCAATCAAACAGCAAGTGAATCAGCAGAACTCAAAGGCTGCCTTAACAGTCGGGGTGCATACTGGCGTATTGTTGAGCTACTACGGGTTGATCCTGTTCTTCGGCGGCGTAAGCCTGTTGGCCCTGGAATCGATTAGATTTACCAGCCTGGTGATCTGGTTGATTCAGATTGCCCCCCTGCTTCCTTTCGCCTGGGGACTACACCGACAGCACAGGCGTAGCCTGCTATGGCTATGTTTGGTGGTACTGCTCTACTTCATGCACGGCGTGCTGGTTGCCTTCGATCCGGAGCGACGCTGGCAGGGACTGATTCAGATAGCCTTGTGTTGTGCACTGTTTGTCACACTGACGCTCTCCATTCGCTTGCAGCGAACTGGTCAGCAGACCTCTGAGCAAAAAACACGCTGAGGCTCACCACTTCATCACATCACGCACGAATGGAAGTGTCAGGCGGCGACCTTTCTGCAAGGTCTCACCGTCCAGCATATCCAATATGGCGATCAAACTATCGATGCTTCGATCAGCCCGCTGCACAATGTAC